>CABSAB010000037.1 GCA_902475515.1 uncultured Eubacteriales bacterium
CGCGGCGTTTATCCGGGGCGGACGAAAGCGGCGAAAAAATTCGGGAAATAGCCTGTAACACTTGCATTTATGGCGCTGATAGGATAAAATAGGCATATAGAAACACAATTGCGCCGAAACTACGGTGTATTTTAGAATTAGGGAGGATATAACCAAATGATTTCAGCCAGTGATTTTAGAAACGGTGTTACCTTTGACATGGACGGCAACGTCATGCAGATCGTGGAGTTCCAGCATGTGAAGCCCGGCAAGGGCGCTGCGTTCGTGCGCGTGAAGATGAAAAACGTCATCACCGGCGCCGTTACCGAGACCACCTTCAACCCCACAGCCAAGTACCCCACCGCTTTCATCGAGAGAAAGAAGATGGAGTACTCCTATAACGACGGCGGCATCTACTACTTCATGGACATGGAGACCTATGAGATGACGGCCATCAACGAGTCCGATCTTTCCGACGGCTTCCGGTTTGTGAAGGAGAACGAGGAATGCACCATCCTTAGCTATAACGGTAAGGTGTTCTCTGTGGAGCCCCCCAACTTTGTGGAGCTGACCATCACCCAGACCGACCCCGGCTTCAAGGGCGATACTGCCACCAACGTCACCAAGCCCGCTACCGTGGAGACCGGCGCGCAGATCAAGGTGCCCCTGTTCATCAACGAGGGCGAGAAGATCCGCATCGACACCCGCACCGGCGAGTATCTCGAGCGCGCTAAGGGCTAATGCGACTGGAAGAACAGGCTGCCGACCTCCAGGCGATGAAGGCGGCTGCAAAGCTGAATGCTGTCAATCCCAAGGAGAAGCTCCTGATGGAGTTGACGGACACGGTGAGTCTGCTGTGCCATCAGTTCTACAGCATGGATGCTGTAGTGGACGGTATGGGAGAGACCCTGGAGGTCCTCCAGGAGCAGTTGATGGATTTTGAACTGGAGGAGACGGAGGACGGAATGGGCGTCGATGAATATTTCGACGGCCAGGAGCGGCCACTGTATGAGGTGAAATGCCCCCAGTGCGGCGAAAAATTCGCAGTGGATGAGGCGTCTCTGCTCAAGGGCTTTGCCTGCCCCACCTGCGGTGAGCATCTGGTGCAAGCAGAATAAATAATTTAAGCGGCACAGCTTTCGGGCTGTGCCGCTTTTGCGCTTATTTGCGGGAAAATATCAACCATTTGTCCCAATGCAATCCGGGCAGGGCGTGTATCCGTTGGACTCCGCAAGCCTTGTGCTGTAGGAGAGAAAATTCTTCTGGGTGAAATGACTACAGCTGTAGCGGTGATAGTATTTGTCGGTGGCACCAAGCATCACAAAGACCACGTGGGAATCGTAAAATTCGATCTCCTCCCGATAGCCTGCGACCTCCTCCGCAAGATTGTCCTTTGTCTCCTGCGCCTCTGTCAGGGCCTGCTTGGTCTCCTCCAGTTGGGTTTCCAGGGTGGCATTGGTCTCTTCCGCAGCAGCCAGATTGGTCCGTAATTCGTCCATATCCCGCACAGCGGCGTCCTTATCGTATTGGCTTTGATTGACGTTGGTCTCAAGATTGCCGATCTGAGCGTTAAGATCCGCCACCTGTTGGCCGAGGCTGGCCTTTTCTTCCTTGACCTGCTCCAGGTCTGCCGTCAGGGAATCCACCTGCTTTTCCAGCTGTGCCGTGTCGGATTGGGCAGAGGCATTCTCCCGCTGGGCCTTATTCAGCTGGACCCGCAGGGAGGAGGTGTTCACCAGCACAAAAACTGCCACAGCTGTGGCCACCAGCGCCAGAATGCCAAAGATAATGGCCATGGTTTTGAATCGGCCGAGCCGCTTCTGATCCTCCCGGGAGATGGCCGGCTCCGGAGGGTAATACTCCTCATAGACCGGTTCTTGATAGACCGGTTGGGGCGCCGGCTGAGGCCGCTGGGGCTTGGGCGCCGCAGTCTGCTGGACCGGAGGCTGTGCCTGCGGGGGCGCCTGGGGCGCAGTATATTCCGGAGGCGGATAGATCCGCTGGGCTACTTTTTTCTCCGGCTGGACCGCAGCCTGGGGAAACTCCACCGGCGGTGTGCGGGAGGTGCCGTCCTCCGTGATCTCCACGGTGGAGATAGGGCGGCCCTGATCCTGCAGCGGGAGAATATAGTGCCCGCAGTTGGAGCAAAAGGCCTCATAATCTGCCGCGTTATAGCCGCATTTTGGACATTCCATAGAAGCACCTCCTGTAGGTTCTGATAGGGTCAGTATACTACAGATTTGCGGCTGTGTAAAGAATTTGATGGAAACTGTCGAAGCGGTGGGATTCCGGTCAAAACAAAAAGCTGTGCGGAGGAAACGCTCCGCACAGCTCTTGCTTATTCAATGGTCAGTCCCGCTTCGCAGCCCTGGGAGATGGCGTCGATGGCCTTGCCCAGCTTCGCCGCGTTGCCAATGGCCTGGGCGGAGATACCTGCTTGGGTCAGCTCATCCAGCAGCCCGGTGTCCGGATGCACGCCAGAAGCTACGACCACGCAGCTGCAGGGGAAAAACCTCTCCGTTTGACTGCCGTCCTTTGCCGTTTGTGTGGCGGTTACACCGTCTTTCGTAATGGCCGTCACAACGGTCTGCTTCAGGAATGGCACGCCCAGACGGCTCAGGTCGCCCAGCACAGGCCAGCTGGTGCCGGATTCAAAGCCGAAGCCAATCTTTTTCCCCTGCTCCACCAGCACCACATCCCGGTCGGAGTGATTCAGGCGGGCGGCGATATGCTCCGGGGTATCGGCCTTTTGTGTCTCGAAGAAGAACAGCTCCTCCGGGCTCATGGCCCCCTCCCGGGCAAGATACTGGGCGGTAAAGCAGCCGATATAGCTGCCGCCGATGACCACCACGGACGAGCCGGGAATGACCTCTCCTGTGAGCACCTGCCGGGCCGTGTATACCGGCACCGCATCCGGCGCCAGGGGAAGCTCCGTTTGGTTGGGAACGCCGCCGGTGGCCACGATCACATGGTCATAGCCCTTAGCGTCTGCCATTGTGGCCCGGTGCTCCAGCAGCACCCGGACCCCCAGCCGGGGAAGATTCTGCGAATAGAAGGCGATCAATTCCCCAAACTCCTGCCGGGCGGGGATGCGCACCACCTGCCGCAGCTGTCCGCCCAGGGCAGGACCTGCCTCCATCAAGGTCACGGTGTGTCCGCGCTGTGCCACCCGATAGGCCGCCTCGCAGCCGCCGG
Organism: uncultured Eubacteriales bacterium; assembly: GCA_902475515.1. Classification (GTDB taxonomy): domain Bacteria; phylum Bacillota; class Clostridia; order Oscillospirales; family Oscillospiraceae; genus HGM13006. The sequence goes on from CABSAB010000037.1 coordinate 3,175, forward strand.
GGCCGCCGCCAATGACCAGGATGCTTTTCGGAACAGAGACTTTTTCTGTAGGAAATTCCAGTTCCCGGCCGCAGATGCCGTTGACCAGGCAGGTGATGGGACGGTCAAAGAACGTGTTTGCCAGGCAGCCCTGGTTGCAGGCCATGCAGGGACGGATCTCCTCCGCTTTGCCATCCCGGGCCTTGCCCGGAAGCTCCGGGTCTGCCACCAGAGGCCGCCCCAGTCCCACCAGGTCCGCCCGGCCCAAGGCCAGAAGCTTTTCCGCAGTCTCCGGGTCCTGGATTCGGTTGCACATCATCACAGGGATGTTCACCACGGAGCGGATGCCCTTTCCAAGATACGAGAGGCCGCCCCGGGGCAAGTCGCCTGTGAGCTGGGGGACCTTGGTTTCGTGCCAGCCGCCGGTAACATTGAAGCAGTCTACTCCGGCGGCTTCTGCCAGAGGGGCGAATTTCATGGAATCGGCCAGGGTGTTGGAGCCGGGGACAAAGTCCTCCGCCCCCAGCCGCAAGATCAGCGGCATGTCCGGGCCAATGGCCTCCCGCACGGCCCGAATGACCATCAGCGGGAACCGGCAGCGGTTTTCAAAGCTGCCGCCGAATTCATCGGTGCGGAGATTCGTCAGCGGCGAGAGGAACTGGCACAGAAGATAGCCCGAGGAAGCGCTGATTTCCACGGCATCAAAGCCTGCGGCCTTGGCCCGCCGTGCTCCGGCAGCATAGTCCTCCAGCAGAGCAAAGATCTGATCCCGGCGCATTTCCGGGGCCGTCTCCCGGGTGTAGGGCGTGAACGTGGCAGAGGGGGAGAGGGCATCCTCTCCGCAGGGAACATCCGCCTTGGGCATATAACGCCCTGCGTGGTACAGCTGCACCGCTACCTTGCCGCCCCGCAGGTGGACGCCGGCCGTGAAGTTCTGCCAGCCGGGGATGGTATCATCCGTGGCCAGAGACATGGAGCCGATCTTGGCTCCATAGCCGTCAAACCGGCAGGAGCCGACGATGATGAGGCCCGCGCCGCCCTCCACCCGTTTCCAGTAATATTCGCAGAACCTGGGTGTGGCGTAGCCGTTTTCGGTGTAAAGATGGTGCATGGCAGGCATGACGATCCGGTTTTTCAGCGTCATGGAGCCGATCCGGATGGGGGTGAACAGACGGGGATATTTCATGAAAGTGGTGCCTCCTTTGGTGGGCCTTCTCAGGCATAGACCGCCGGTTTTCGGAATATAGTGTTCCATCACGAGGAAGAGGTGAAATGGATGGAACAGTCAATTCTGCGGGCGGAAACAAATCAGGTATTTCTGCGGGGAGAGCTTATGGAATTGCCCGTTTATTCCCATGAAAACCATGGGAAACAGTTTGATAAATTTGTCCTGTCGGTCCAGAGGCTTTCGGGAGCCAGGGACCTGATCAATGTGCTGGCGGAGCATGAAACGCTCTCGGCGCTGGACCCCTCCGCCGGAAATCTCATCGAGGTCACCGGGGAGATCCGCTCCTACAACAACCGCACTGGTCAGGGGCGGCGGCTGGTGATCACCGTCTACGCCCACACCATTGCGGCAAGCCTTGGGGAGCCGGACAACCAGGTGACACTGCGGGGGACCATCTGCCGGGAACCGGTCTACCGCCGGACCCCCCTGGGCCGGGAGATCTGCGATGTGATGCTGGCGGTGGAGCGGAAATACCGGCGCATGGACTATCTGCCCTGCATCCTCTGGGGGAGCCTTGCCCGCATGGCGGCGGACTGCCCCCGGGGTACGGAGCTGAGTCTCACGGGCCGCCTTCAGAGCCGTACATATCTCAAGCAGCTGGAGGAGGGCAGCGAGGAGCGCACCGCCTACGAGATCTCTGCCATTACCGCAGAGATCACCGGGGGGCTAGAAGCGTGAGGATCTGATCCAGGATCGCGTGGGCGGCCTCCTCCTTATCCATGAGGGGCAGCTCTTTCGCGGCGTCCTCCGTGATCAGAGTGATGACGTTGGTATCCCCCTGGAAGCCGGCACCGGCCACCTTAACGTTGTTGGCAACGACCATGTCCAGATGTTTTTTTCGGAGCTTTTTGCGGCTGTTTTCCAGCATGTTTTCCGTCTCCATAGAAAAGCCGCAGAGGAACTGGCCGGGTCTCCGGTTTTCTCCCAGATAGCCCAGGATGTCCCGTGTGCGCGCCAGGGGAATGGACATGTCTCCGTTGGTTTTCTTGATTTTGTTGTCTGCAACGGTCTCGGGGGTGTAGTCCGCCACGGCGGCGGCTTTGATGATGATATCGGCCTGGGCTGCCTCAGCGGTGACGGCTTCATACATATCTCCCGCCGTGACCACTGGGATGGTGCGGACCAGGGGCGGATATTTCAGCGCGGTGGGGCCGGATACCAGTGTTACTCGCGCTCCCCGCAGCATGGCCGCATGGGCCAGGGCATAGCCCATTTTCCCGCTGGAGTGGTTGGTGATGTAGCGCACCGGATCGATGGGCTCCTGGGTGGGGCCGGCTGTGACCAGCACCCGGAGGCCGGCAAGGTCTTTTTCCCGGGCGATCTCTGCCTCGATGCGGTCATAGATGTCCGCGGGCTCCGGCATTTTTCCGGGGCCAACGGCACCGCAGGCCAGACGGCCAGAGGCGGGCTCCATCACCAGGAAGCCCCGCTGGCGGAGGATCTCCAGATTCTCCTGGGTGGCCGGATTTTCATACATGTCCGTATTCATGGCGGGCACCAGCAGCTTCTTGCAGGTGCAGGCCAGCGCCGTGGTGGAGAGCATATCGTCCGCCAGGCCATAGCGCAGCTTGGCGATCATGTTTGCCGAAGCCGGAGCGATCACAAGGATGTCCGCCCTGCGTGCCAGCTCAATGTGTTCGATCTTTTTGGTATCCGCCGGGTCAAAGGTGTCGGTATGACAGCGGTTTCCCGACAGGGCCTCAAAGGGAATGGGGGAGACGATCTTTTGGGCGTTGGCGGTTAAAATGGTCTCTACCTTTGCGCCCTGCTTTACCAGCATGGAGCAGAGATTCGGGACCTTATAGGCTGCAATGCCGCCGGTGACGCCCAGCAGCACGGTTTTTCCCTGTAGCATGGATGAACCTCCTACGGTATAAAAGTACAGTGTAATCATACCATTTTTTTTGGCAATTACAAGTGCCGGCGCAGGATTTCTTGAGAAGGAGGTCCTGCGCCGCTTTTTTGCCTGAGAACTTGCCCGCGGCTCCATGCTAAGGCTTGCTATTTGCAAATAAGCATGGTAGAATATACTCGTAAAATAGCCGGAAAATGCGCTTTGACCGTTTTGGGCCAAAATAAGGGGCGTGATTACAATATATAACCAAGAGACATTTAAGAAAAAGCCAAAGATCCTGGTGGCGGACGATTCCGAGATGAACCGTGCGATCCTTTCGGATATGCTGGAAGAGGAATACGAGATCATCGAAGCGGAAAACGGCGTGGAGGCTGTGGCCCTGATGCAAAAGCACGGGGAGGAGATATCCCTGCTGCTTCTGGATGTGGTGATGCCCGAGATGGACGGCTTTGGCGTTCTGACCGTTATGAATGAGCGCCACTGGATCGACGATATCCCCGTGATCATGATCTCAGCGGAAAACGCGGCGGACTATGTGGAGCGGGCCTATGAGCTGGGCATCACGGATTTCATCAGCCGTCCCTTTGACGCGCTGATTGTTCACCGCCGTGTGATCAATACGATCCTGCTCTATGCCAAGCAGAAAAAGCTCATTGGCCTGGTGGAGGACCAGATCTATGAGAAGCAGCAGCGCAGCTCTGTGCTGGTGGATATCCTCAGCCATATCGTGGAATTCCGAAATGGCGAAAGCGGCCTCCATGTGCTCCATGTGCGGGCCCTGACGGAGATGTTCATCCGGCATCTGATCCAGAAGACGGACCAGTATCAGCTGGATTCGTCGGATATCTCCATGATCAGCACTGCGTCTGCCCTGCATGATATCGGCAAGATCGCGATTCCCGAAAATATCCTCAATAAGCCCGGAAAGCTCACAGATGAGGAGTTTGCGGTGATGCAGTCCCACACCACTGCCGGCGCGAAGATGCTGGAGGAAATTCCTATTTATCAAAACGAGCCGCTGTTAAAGCTCTCCTATGAGATCTGCCGCTGGCACCATGAGCGCTACGACGGCAGAGGCTATCCTGACGGGCTCAAGGGCGACGAGATCCCCATCTCCGCCCAGGTGGTGGCGCTGGCGGATGTTTACGACGCGCTGACCTCCAAGCGGGTGTATAAGCCGCCGTTTTCTCATGAGGAGGCCGTGGCCATGATTATGGACGGCCAGTGCGGCAGCTTCAACCCGCTGCTGATCGAGTGCCTTCAGGAGATCGGCGATGGAATACCGGAGGAGCTGAAGCGCCGGTCCAGCGGCGCACGGTCCGCTGAGAGCGAGGTTATGAATATGACCCAGGAGCTGCTCCGGCACAACGACCTGACGGCCTCTGCCCGCACCTTGCAGCTTCTGGAGCATGAGCGGATGAAGTACAACTTCTTTGCGGCCATGTCCCAGGAGATCCAGTTTGAATACAGCGCGTCGCCGCCTATGGTGACCCTGTCTGCCTGGGGCGCGAAAAAGCTGGACCTGCCGGAGATCATCATGGACCCCATGGATGACCAGCAGCTGCTGGAGCGTTTTGGGAGCCAAGGCGGTATTAGTGCCCTGGCCAAGGCGTTGCGGGAGACGGATCCCAATGACCCTGTGGTGACCATGAACTTCAAGATCCGCATCGGCGGGGAGGAGCGGTGGCACCAGGTGGTGGCCCAGGCCACATGGAACTCTGAGGAGCCGCCCCGGTATACCGGCGCTATTGGCAAGGCCATCGACGTGCATGATTCCCGGATGCAGATCGACGATCTGGAGCGCAAAGCCTCCCAGGACCAGCTGACGGGACTGTACAACCATGCCTATGCCCGGCAGCTGATCGTGGAGCGGATGGAGAACAATCCGGACGGGCAGTTTGCCATGGTGATATTGGATCTGGATTATTTCAAATCTGCCAACGATACCTATGGACATATGTTTGGAGACGCTGTGCTGAAATATGTGGCAACCCGTCTCCAGAGTAGTGTGCGAAGCCGGGATATCGTGGCTCGGGTAGGCGGCGATGAATTCCTGCTGTTCTTAGAGCATAAGGGCCATGTGGAGGCGGCGGTCGAGCGTATCTATAACGCCCTCCAGGGGCAGTACGAGGACTTTGATATCTCCATCAGCATGGGCGTTTGCCGGGCAGAGGATGTGTCGCCGGATTACGATGTAATGTTCCGGGCGGCCGATCAGGCCTTGTATACGGTCAAGCGCGGCGGGCGCGGACAGTTCCGGTTCTACGACGGTTCCATGAAAGCTACCCTGGCCGCATCTTCGATCTCGGCCATTGATGAAAACAGTGAAAACAACGAAGGTCCGGCGTCGGATAAACCGGAGGTGTGACATGACGCTACAAGAATGCTATGCCGCTCTGGGCGGTGACTATGAGGATGTACTCGGCCGCCTGCGGAGTGAGCGTTTGGTTCAGAAATTCGTTTTAAAATTTTTACAGGATAACAGTTATGACCTGCTGGTTTCCAGTATGGCGGCGGAGAATTACGGCGAGGCCTTCCGTGCGGCCCATACCATCAAGGGCATTTGCCAGAATCTGAGCTTTACCCGGTTGTATGAATCCAGCAGTGCCCTCAGCGAGGCGCTGCGGAATGGCTGGTCGCCGGATGCGCCGGCACTGTGTGAGCAGGTGAAGGCCGATTATGCGCAGACAGCTTCGGTGATTCGGGAGTTTCAGGAGGGGGCTGCACTATGAAGAATAAAACAACCCGTTTTTTGATTGTCAGCCTGGTCTGCGCGGTGCTGCTTTGCGTCTGCGTGTTTTCTGTGCTGCTGGTGGCTATGGACCGCCGGAGCAAGGATACCATCAATGATGTGGGAACACTGTATATGTCGGGCATGAGTGAGGAGATTGCCATGCACTTCTCCACCACCATGGAGCTGCGGCTTTCGCAGCTGGATGCCA
>CABSAB010000038.1 GCA_902475515.1 uncultured Eubacteriales bacterium
GTTCAAACTGTGCCGGGTCCGTTTCCAGCCCCGCAGCCTTGGCCGCCCGGGCAAGCAGTGCCATGCACAGCGCGGGATTCCGCACCAGCACGGGGCCCAGGCAGGTGGTATAGATGACGTTCCCGGTGACCGCGCCCTCCACGCCGTTTCCGCAGTTGCCCCGGCCATAGCGGACCGTGCCGAAGGGGGCCTGGCCCTCGTCCAGCGTCACATCCGCCAGCTTGATCTCGTTTCCGATGACCTCCACGCCGTCTATGGCGTCCAGCCACAGGTCATCGCCGTGAACGCTGCTGCGCTCGGTCCAGTGCATCCCAAGAAGCCCCAGGCACGCCACCGTAGGGCCGCCCAGGACCCGCAGGTCCTTTCCCAGGATCGCGCCGCTGCTGCCGTTGGCAACGATGACCTTTCCGGCCTCTCCAAAGGCCCGAAGTGCCTCCTGCTGGGGCATCAGGGCCTCCACAATATCCGGCACACAGGCCAGATCTCCGCAGCAAAAATAGAGCATGTCCGCCGACTGAAGGTCTACGGGCTCTGACAGGTCCATCTTCCGATGGATCTCCATCGGAAGGTTTGCCACAGTGGCAAACCGCATCAGCGCCATAAGATCGCCCCGGCCGCCGTGGAGCGAGAGAATATCCGGGTACATCCACTGCACCCGCACCCGCTTTGCGTCTGCGGGGAGCCCCAGCACATCCAGGTTGTGGATGGAGTTTTCCCCGGCAGAATACTGCCCGGTAATTTCCAGAAATCGTTTTATGCTTTCCATACGGCACCCCCCTATCGTTTCCAGAACGGGATCTCTTCCACCAGACAGATGTTTTCACTGTCCAAGGCTTCCAGCTCCCTGCGCAGGGTGGGTTCCAAACTGTCCGGCAGGACGCTGATCCGGTCCGGGTCAAAGCCGTCGTACAAAAACCGCGTGGCGCTGATATGGCCCATGGCGGCGGAGGTGCATGTCAGATGGGAAACGCCCGATTCCCGCAGTCTGCGGAAATCGCAGTCAAACAGGAAGCAGGTATTGACATACGGCGGATAAAAGTCGATATATTCGTCACAGCCAAAGAGAAACACCTTGTCGGAATCATCCTGCGCAATGGTGTTGACCACCGCCTGCAGGGTCTCGGAGTTCTCCTGCTTCATTTTATAAAAGTGCAGCGGCTTCCCCGCCACCGTGCGCGCTGCCACCCGGTCGCTGGCATTTTGGAATTTGTCGAAGGCCCGGGCGATCACCGCCCCATCCACCCCCAGGTGGCGGGCCATAGCCACGGTAGGGACATAGCTGTAGAGGAACTGCGGCAACCGGTAGTGCATGGGATAGCGCTGCCCATCCACAGAAAAATACCCCTCTTCAAAGGAGACATCCTCCGCCAGATAATCCGCCGCATGGTCACTGCCCAGCCCGCAGCCCGGGCAGCAAAAGGGCCCGATATGGTCCAGATTATACTGCTGAAACCGGATGGCGCTATGGCACACCGGGCAGGGCATAGACACCGCAAAAAAGTCGTCCGTCTTTTGAAAGGACAGCTCGTGGGGGCTGACGCCGTACCGGACTACGGTGTCAGCCTCTGCGGCAAGGGCGCAGGAATTGGGCTCGTCCTGATTGACAAAGACCGTCATATCCGGCCGGATGGCCTGGCGAATCTTCCGCAGGATAAAGCCGGGCTCACCGTTTCGCTGGACCTGGTCCTTTTGCACATTGGTGATGCACAAGTACTTGGCCGGGATCTGCTGGCGGATGCGGGAAACATAGCGTTCGTCGGTCTCCATGACCACATAATCGCAGCGGACCCTGCCCGTCAAAGAGCAGCTCCGCAGCAGCGGCACCGCCACGCCGGCGGTCATATTGGCTCCGTCCAGGTTGGAGATCACCCGATAGCCCGCCTCTGTGAGCACCCGGCTCAGTAGGCCTGTGGTGGTACTTTTGCCGTTGGTTCCGGTGATGAACACTGTTTTTTCCGGGTCAATGCCCCGAATATGCCGGAGAAATTGCGGGTCTATCTTCAGTGCGATGGCTCCGGGCAGATTGGTCCCCCGGCCCTTGGCCAAAAGGTCGATGCCACGCCGTACCGCCTTGGACAGATAGAGTGCCAGGAAAAACCGCAGCCCTCTCATAATTGATACACGTTCCTCTCTCCCGCGGCGCGGCCCCTAACGGAAGTGGTCAACAACTCAGGACACGCCGCTTTGATGGTTTTTCACGAATGCGCTGGAACGGGCCGTGGGGTCCATGCAGCACAAAGGTCCGCCCATTCCAAATGGGCGGAAAGCGGCATCCGCTTCGGGATGTCCGCTATCCTTGCCATTATAGCACTTCCCGGAGAAATGTGCAACCATTGGCAATTCTCCGCCAAGGGAACATCTATATTACGATTCTACCCAATTTTTTGTGATATCAAATGTGCCGCCTCCCGGCATTTTGCTTGCGCCCCCGGCGCGAATTTCACTGCAAAAAGCCCGCAGGCATTTGCCTGCGGGCCTTTCTATTTAGCCTTGCATCTTCGGCGGCTCCCAGAATTCCTTTTCCTCGTGGAGCGTAATGTTGTTGTCCTTGGCGAACTTGATCATCTGGGCCTTGGCCTTGGCCCAAGAACCCTTCTCCTTGCTCTCCAGGGCTTCCTTGGTGATGGGCATTCCGTCGCCGCCGGGGCCGCCAGGACCTCCGGGGCCGCCCGCGCCGCCCTTCATCTTGATGATCATTACTTCAGATTCCACGGTTTTGAACAGCTTTTTCTGCTTGGTGGGCTGAATGGTGATGGTGGTGATCTGATCCGCACGGATGTCCATGGTCATGGCCTCCTTGTCAGCCATACGCAGAACAAATTCCGTTTTGTCGAAAAGAATGTCGGCCTTTGCCATATTCAATTCCTCCAGTCATAAAACGTATCTTAACCCCTCCCGTTTGGATGGGTTTTCCTCACGAGATAGCATATAACAAATCCGTCCATTTGTCAAATATTCCTTGGGGCAGAAGCCTCCATTTTTGTATAACTTCACAAAAACAACAAGGAAAATTACAGCAGCATTGCCCGGGCATAGGCCTCCCGGTTGCACACCTCCAGATTCCCGGCACCGTTGCAGTCGCCGATGGCGTAGAATTCCGTGGTGATGCCCGCATAGCCCATAGCCTCGGCAGTCAGGGGATTCATGCCGCCGCAGATGACCACACTGTCGCCGGTAACGGTGTGCTCGCCGTTTTCGTCCACATAGGTGACGGTGTTGCCGTCCACCCGGGTGGTGGTGGCGCCGGTGATGCCCTTGAGGTTGTCGTAGGCCTCCCAGGCGGCGGCATTCCGTGCCTCGCCGTTTGGTCCGGCCTTCACAAAGGCCATGGTCACATAGTGGAGGCCCGAGGCGTTGTAGCCAAGCTTCCCCTGCCGGGTAAGGACGGTCACGTCGTGGCCCAGGCCCGCCAAATACATGGCGGTCTCCATGCCCACCTCGCTGCCGCCGATGATGACCACATGCTTGCCGAGCTTCGGCTCGCCGCCGCAGGTGTCCAGGCAGGACATGTATTCGGGCTTCAGGTTGCCGTTTTCGTCCTTCAGTCCGGGGATATCGGGGATATTCACCGCCGCGCCGGTGGCCGCCAGCACCGCGTCAAAGCCGCCCGCGGCGATCATTTGCCGGGTGGGCTCGGTGTTCATCAGCACCTTCACGCCGGATTTTCCAAGCTGGTCTACCAGCCAGTTCTTGAAGTTCCGGATGGGCCACTTGAAGGGGAAATAATCGCCGTGGAACAGCTGGCCGCCCAGGCGGTTTGTCTTTTCGTACAGGGTCACATCGTGGCCCCGCCGAGCGGCATAGATGGCCGCGCGCATACCCGCGGGGCCGCCGCCGATGACCGCCACCTTCTTGGGCGTGGTGGTGTCCTCCACCAGCCGGTGGAGCTTGTGGCCCAGACCCATCAGGGGGTTCACGGCACAAACGGACGTCCAAGGATCAGGCTCCGGCAGGATCACGCCGTGGCACTTGTTGCATTTGAGGCAGGGGGTGATATCCTCGCCCCGGCCCTCGTAGAGCTTCTTGCCGTACTCGTCGTCCGCCATAAAACCCCGGGCGATGCCGAACATATCGCACTTGCCCTCTACCAGATAGCGCTCCATCTCGTCGGGCTCCTGGAAGCCGCCGATGGGCTTCATAAGCATCTTGATACCGGCCTTCTTGGCCTTCTCGCAGAAGTCCACCGCCGGGTGGTCCCCCTGGGTGAAGCAGTAGCCCGTGGGATGGGACTTACATACATCGTGCTCCCGGACCTCGAGGATATCCACTACATCGTCAAACAGGCGGCAGAACTCCATGGAATCCTCCTCGGTGTAGCCCTTGCCCATGCGGGCGTTTCCGCCGTAGCCGTTGTTCTGCTCCCAGGCGATGACCGCCTCAATGAGGAAGCCCTTGCCGAGCCTCTGCTTCAGCGCCGTGCAGACCTCGTGGAACAGCCGGGTGCGGCCCTCCACGGTCTCGCCGGAATACTCATCGTCCCGGACGCCGCCGGGGGCCAGGAACATGTCGCACCGGAAGCTCACGCCGTCATAGCCCAGGTTCCTGTAACGGCGGAGTTTTTCCACCGTCAGCTCCACCACTTCGCCCATCCGCTCCCGGGGGAGCTTCTCGGTGGGCTTCCCGTGGGGGCCGAAGCCCCGGCCACCGTAGAGGCTGAAGCCGTCGGGGTACACCAGATTGGTAGTGAGAATGATCTTGGACCCGTAGAAGTGGACCTCCTCACACATCTGAGACACATAATTATGGACGGAGGGGTCGGTCATATCAAAGGCCTGCATATGGGTCATGTCCATGTCCATGGGACCCACCCGCTGCTGGGGATATTCCGCCCATTCGGCAAAATTCACGATGGCGGCGCCGTTTTTCGCCAGATTGGCCGCAAAGGCCCGGTAGCCCTCCGCCGGGAAGGTCTCTGGCCCCTGCAAAAAGTGCGGGGACGCATTGGGATAGGAAAGCCGGTTTTTGATGATCTGGCCGCCCACCAGAATGGGGGACAGAAGCTTTTCATAGCGCATGGGGATTCCTCCTTTGATCACATTCCTTGGGATTCTAAGTATATGGTAGCACGGGGACAAAGATGTTACAAGTGACAAATATCGCCCTCATATGCACAAATGTGCTGGGCCCACCCAGCAGAGCAAGCCCCGGAGCATGTGTATGCTCCGGGGCTTGCTGTTTGGGAACGTGATTACACGGAATAATCAGCCGTTTTTGCTGGGCAGCACGATGGTGGCGCCGCCCTCCTCGTAGATCTCGTCGTCGTTCAGGGTGGTGATCCAGAAGCCAAGCTCCACATAGTGCTTACCATCCTTCTCATATTTGTCGTAGACCTGGGAATGGATCTTCATCACGTCGTACTGGAGGCCGTGGGTGTTGCACTTCTTGCCGGCCATGGCGGGGATCTTCTCGATCATCTCGCATACGGCGGTGTTCTTGGGGAAGTCAAAGCCCTGCTCCACCGGGTGGGTCATGATGCCCCAGCGGATGTTCTGGATCCAGCCGTGGGTGCCCATCCAGTTGTTGATGTGGTGGATGGCAAAATCCCGGCCCAGGAAGTTGATGAAAATAGAACGTTTGGTGTCTTTGGGCATATCCGGCGGCGGGCCCATCTTGGCCCGGGGATCGTCATAGGGCGGCACCTCGGGGTCCCACTGGGTCATGTCGTCAGGAACGTAAACGCCGAACTTGGGGTCCCGGGTCATTTTTGCCCGGACCGCCGGATCACTAAGCTCCTTCATGGTGCGGCTGCCGCCCACGGCCATGCCGTAGGGGGGCGTGGGGCTGCAGGAGGCGTGGATGGGGCCATCGATGGTGACGTTGGGCATATCCCCAACCTTCACGTCCTCCCAGTAGAGGATCTCGTCGCCCCGGTAGTTTTCCTTTTGCCATGTGTCAAAGATCTCCTGCCACTCGGCGTCGGTGTAGTAATGCTCGGGGCGGGTCCACCAGTCGGGGCTTTCCCAGCCGCGCTGATTGCCCATATCGGCGGGGTCCTCGTAGCTCTTGAGATTCTCCCGGGCGGAGAACATCACCTCCAGGACCTTTTCGCCCTTCTGGTTGTAGACAGAGCCGGTGCACTTGAGCACCAGGTTCCGGTAGATGCTGCCCTCCTTGGGGGTCAGGTCGATGAGCTCCAGCTTATCCTTCACCAAATAGAGCGTATCACCGGCATAAACGGGCAGCAGCTGCTCGATCTCATGGTGCAGTCCCGTCACCGCCAGAAAATCCCGGGCCTTGCCGTTGAAAGCCGTCAGGAAGCTGTCGTCGTGGGCGGCGAAGGCGGGCATGGCGATCTTTCCCTTGTAGCCCAGCTTCCTGGCGTATTCGTCGTCGGTGTAGAGCGGATTTTCCGGGTCATATTTTTTCGCGTTGTAGAGCATCATGTCCTCTTTGACCTCCAGGACATTGGAAAAGCCCTGGGTGCCCTTTTCGATCTTGCCGGAGATCAGGGCCTGAACGTCGATCGGGCCGCGGTCCTCCAGCTCCTTGATCTTCTGCATATACTCCTCGGCATAGGGCTTCTCGCGCTCGGTCCATACGCCGGGATAAACAGTTACAAACTTACCGGTTCCCATGTAAGATCCATCCTTTCTTTCGCGGCGGACCACCGCCGCAATTTTGATGCTATTATACGATACCAAGATCACTTGTGCAACGGAATTTCAGAAAGCGTAACGATTTTTGCAAAAAAAGGCACGCCCTTTTTCGCGCCCGGCGCGGCATTTTTCCGGTGATTGCAATTTTGCGCAAAGTGTGTTTAAATAGTACCAGAACGCAACGGAGGGAGGCTCTGCCCCATGCAGCAGCTAAAGGACGTTTTGAAAGCGGCCAAGCTTACCAAAACCGGCACGCTCATCGGCGATTATGTGCTGGACCACGAGACCGACGCCTGCTTTATGACCTCCACGGAGCTGGCCGCGGCCCTGGACGTCAGCGAGGCCAGCGTCATCCGCTTTGCCCGGGCGCTGGGTTTTTCGGGCTATATGGATTTTCAGAAATACCTGCGGAAAGCCCACACGGAGCGGCTGGGGCGCATCTCCAGCGCGGTGGCGGTGCCCTATGAGCGCCTCCAGGCCAGCATGGCCGTGGAGGGGGACAACTATATTCAAGAGTTCCTCATGAACACCGAGACCAACATCGCCTCCGTGGTGCGGAATAACACCAAAGAGGCCTTTGACAGCGCAGTGCAGATCCTGCTGACATCCCGGCGGAAGTATATCGTGGCCTCCCGGGCCAATACCGGTGTGGCGTCGTATTTCAATCTGCTGCTGCGGCACCAGGTGCCGGATGTGATCCCCACCTGGGAGAGCTCCGTGAATGTCATCGACCATATGTGCGACATTGGCCCGGAGGACTGTGTGATTCTGTTCAGCTTTCCCCGGTATTCCGAGATGGACCGCCAGGCGCTGAAAATGGCGGAGGATGCCGGGGCGAAGATCCTGGTCATCACTGACCGGCCCAGTGCCCCCATGGCGCGGTATGCCACGGTGCTTTTAACGGTGGATGTGGATACCAACACCTTCTTCAACTCCTATGTGGGGGTCCAGCTGGTGATGGAGATCCTCTGCGCGGGCCTTTCCCGCCAGGTGGGCGGTGCCAATGCGGAAAAACTCAAGCTCATTGACCGCTATATCGGCGCACTGGGCGTCTATTAAGTGCATAAACGAACACCCGAGCAGACCTGATACGGTCCGCCCGGGTGTTTTCTTCCATTGTGCTTTCCCAAAAAACCTTCCCGCTTGGGACTGCGCCCCCAGGAAGCCTATCCTTCCCGCGCAATGATTGCCCGCGCCGCCCGCACACCGGACGCGCCCGCCTGGGCAAGCCCCCGGGTAATGCCCGCGCCGTCGCCGATGGCAAACATATTCGGCAGCTTCGTCTCCAGCTCCGGCGTCAGCTCCAGCCGGGAGGAGTAGAACTTCACCTCCACGCCGTACAGCAGCGTGTCGTGGTTGGCTGTGCCCGGGGCCAGCTTATCCAGGGCGTAGATCATCTCAATGATGTTGTCCATGTGCCGCTTGGGGAGCACCAGGCTAAGGTCTCCCGGCGTGGCGTTCAGGGTGGGCCGGGTGAAGCTCTTGCTCATGCGGTGCTCGTTGCTCCGCACGCCCTTGATGAGGTCCCCGAACCGCTGGACCAGCACGCCGCCGCCCAGCATATTGCTCAGGGACGCAATGTGCTTGCCGTAACTATAGGGCTGATTGAAGGGCGAGGTGAACCGGTTTGACACCAGCAGTGCAAAGTTGGTGTTCTCGCTGCGGAGGGCCGGGTCCGTGTAGGAATGGCCGTTGACGGTGATGAGACCGTCCACGTTCTCACTCACCACATGGCCGTAGGGATTCATGCAGAAGGTCCGCACCTGGTCCCCATACTGTTTGGTGCGGTAGACCAGCTTGGATTCGTACACCACATCGGTGATATGTTCAAAGACCTTGGCCGGCAGCTCCACCCGAACGCCCAGGTCCACCTGGTTGTTGAGCATAGGGAGCTCCAGCTCCCGGCAGCGGTCCGAGAACCACTCCGCGCCGCTGCGGCCCGGGGCGGCAATGAGATATTTGCAGGTGACGGTATCATCGTCCAACCCCAGCGCATATTCCCCGTTTTCGTCCCGGGTAATGGTCCGCACCGGGGCACGGAACCGGAATTCCACAGCGGTCTTCATATGTTCATAGATGCTCTGGAGGATCTTCAGATTATTCTCCGTGCCCAGATGCTTGCACCGGGCCCCCAGCAGATGCAGGTCATGGTGCAGCGCCCGGGTCTCGATGGCCCTGGCCTCCGGCGTGTCCGTGGAGAAAATGTCCGTGGTGGCGCCATGCTCCACATTGATGGAATCCACATATTCGATCAGGTCCATGAGTTCCTTGCCGTCCATGTAATCCGTGAGCCAGCCGCCGAACTCCGTGGTAAAGTTATATTTTCCGTCCGAAAATGCCCCCGCGCCGCCGAAGCCCGCCATAATGGCGCAGGGCTTGCAGCCGATGCAGGACTTCACCTTGCCCGCCACAATGGGGCAGCTGCGGGAGTAGATATCCGCCCCCTGCTCCAGGATCAAAACACTGAGCTCCGGCTT
>CABSAB010000039.1 GCA_902475515.1 uncultured Eubacteriales bacterium
GGCCTTGTCTTCCATGCCGAATACCTTGGCGATGGACTTCTGGGAGTATTCCCCCAGGGGCGTGAACAGGTCCTTCCCCTCCACCGTCAGGCCGATGGCTTTACAGTGCCGTTCAATGACCCCGTCCAGCTCCTCCACCACCACCAGACGGTCCACCTTGGCGGCGAAGTCCCGCAGCAGCTTCGTGGGCAGGGGGTTGATCATCCCCAGCTTCAAAACGCTGACGCTGTCGCCAAAGATCTCCTTCACATACTGGTAGCAGGTGCCCGAGGTGATGATGCCCAGCTTGGTGCCGCCCATCTCCACCCGGTTAAAGGGACAGTTTTCCGCTGCTTCCGCCAGCTTTTTCGTCCGCGCCTCCACGATGGGGTGCCGGGCAATGGCGTAGGCGGGCATCATGATGTACTTGGCCGCGTCCTTTTCATAGGGCTTCTGGGGCACGTCCTTCCGGGCCCCGGTCTCCACAATGCTCTGGGAATGGGCAATGCGGGTGCACATCCGCAGCAGCACGGGGGTGTCATATTCCTCCGAGAGTTCAAAGGCCGCTTTGGCAAAGTCCAGTGCCTCCTGGGAGGAAGCGGGTTCCAGCATGGGCACCTTCGCAGCAATGGCATAGTGCCGGGAATCCTGCTCGTTCTGAGAGGAGTGCATTCCCGGATCGTCCGCCACGCATACCACAATGCCCGCCCGGACGCCCGTATAGGACAGGGTAAACAGCGGGTCCGCCGCCACATTCAGCCCCACATGCTTCATGGCACAGCAGCTGCGGATGCCGCCCAGGGACGCGCCGAAGACCGTCTCCATGGCCACCTTCTCATTGGGGGCCCACTCCGCATAAATTTCGGGATATTTGGCCGCTTCCTCAGTGATCTCCGTGGAGGGGGTGCCGGGATAGCTGGAGATCAGGCCGCATCCCGCCTCATAGAGGCCCCGGGCCACAGCGGCGTTGCCGATATATAGCTCTTTCACTGATGTATCATCCTTTCCCCGAAGCTCATTTTTCCTCCGGGCAAACTTTTCTAGGTTAAAGTATACTGAATTTTTTGCGGAAAAGCAACCGTTTCCGGCAAAATGGGCGGTTTTGGCTCCGGGGCTTGCGGGGCCGCCGCTTTTCGATTATAATACCACCGGACAGAAGGTGCCCCATCTTTCGGGGAGAATAGACAAGCCGGGTGAAATTCCCGCACAGTCCCGCTGCCGTGTTGGCAAGAGCGCGCAAATGGATGTCACTGGGAAACTGGGAAGGCTGCGTGTCTCGATGAACCTCAGTCGGAAGACCTGCCTGTGTCCGTGCGTCAGCTTGCGATGGCGCAAAAAATCTCACCTACGATGAATAGGAGGAAATTTTTATGAAAAAACAGACAAAGATCATCCTGGGGGTCGTAGCTCTGGTGGCGGTGGTGGCGGTCCTTTTGGGCGTCTACTTCGGCACCCGGCCCGACGTGCAGGAAGGGGCCAAGGCCCTGACCATCACCGTAGTCCACGGCGACGGCTCTGAAAAAGACTTCGACATCCATACCGATGCGGAATACCTGGAGGGCGCTCTGCTGGAAAACGAGATCGTGGAGGACAACCAGACCGAGTTCGGCCTGTACATTCTCACCGCCGACGGCGAGACCGCCGATGAGGCCAATCAGGAGTGGTGGTGCATCACCAAGGGCGGCGAGCTGCTCATGACCGGCGCCGGAGAGACCCCCATCGCCGACGGGGAAACCTACGAGCTGACCTTCACCGTGGGCTATGACTAAGCTGTGAAGCATCAGAGGATCCTGGAACTCACCGTCCTGGCCCTGCTGGGCACGTTGATGTTCGGCGCGAAAGTCGCCATGGCAGGGCTTCCCAACATCGAGCCGGTGTCTCTTTTGGTGCTGGTCTATACGGCGGTATTCGGACGCAAGGCCTTATACCCCATCTATACCTATGCACTGCTGGAGCTTTTGATGTTCGGCCTGGGCCTGTGGAATCTCAACTACCTGTATATTTGGCTGATTTTATATCTGCTGTGCCGCGTTTTTTCCCGGCTGGAATCTCCCTGGGGCTGGGCCATTTTATCCGGCGCCTTTGGGCTGGGCTTCGGTCTCCTGTGCACCCCGGTGTACTGTTTGACCGGCGGCTTCTACTTCGGCCTTTCCTGGTGGATCTCCGGGATACCCTTTGACGTGCTGCACTGCGCGGGGAATTTCTGCCTGGCCCTGGTGCTGTACCGCCCTCTGACCCGGGGACTTTCCGCCCTGAAAGCGCACTATCTTCCTCAGAGCACTTGACATTCGCCGGAGGATACGGTATGATAAAGGCCATATAGTTCATTTTTTGAACGTTTTAAGAATTGAGGCGAATCCCATGGACCCTGCAATCACCACCTCCGGCGAGGCTCTGCTGCGGGCCTGGCTGGGGCTTACGGCGGCTGTCTGCAACCGGCGGATGGTCACAGGCCTGACCTTTAACGAGGCAGTCGTGTGCAATCATCTGCTCCATCAGCAGGCTTCTGATCCCGCATCTCCGCTTACTGCCACAGACCTGTGCGAAAAGACCAGTCTGCTGAAAAGCCAAATGAACAGCGTGCTCTCCTCCCTGGAAGCCCAGGGCTACCTGAAACGGCAGCGCAGCCAGGGCGACCGGCGGCAGGTGTTCTTGACCCTGACCGAAGATGGCGCCGAGGCCTATCAGCAGGCCCACCGGCAGGCTTCGGCCCTACTGGGCGAGCTGGTCAGCCAGATCGGCGTGGAGACGGCGGATATGCTGACGGAGCAATTTGAGCATATCATCGCCGCCATCCAGGGCATTCAGGAACGGCATCAGAAGGAGGGCCTATGAGCATTCGTATTTTCACCGACTCCGCCGCAGACCTGGAGCCGGAGGAATTTGCGGCCTACGGCATCGAGCTGATCCCCCTGAGTATCACCGTGGACCAGCGGATCTATCAGGCCGATCTGAAATTCAACAAGGCGGACTTCTTCCGGATGCTGGAGCAGTCGCCCATCTTTCCAACCACCTCCCAGCCGGCCCCGGCGGACTTTGAGACCGCGTTTGAGGCGGCCCGGGAAGCCGGAGACGAGATCGTGTATATTTCCATTTCCTCCGCCCTCAGCGGCACCTTTCAGTGCGCCAGCGTGGTGAAGGCCATGGGGAAATTTGAAAATGTCCATCTTGTGGACAGCCTGACGGCGACCCTGGGGCAGAAGCTCCTGGTTTTGCATGCCGCCCGGCTCCGGGACCGGGGCTTCTGTGCGGCGGAGATCGCGGGGCGGCTGGATGGGCTCAAAAGCCGCGTCCGCATCTTCGCGGGCCTGGACACCCTGGAGTATCTCCAGAAGGGCGGACGGCTCAGCAAAGCCGCGGCAGGCCTGGGCACCCTTGCCCGGATCAAGCCCGTGGTCACCGTCTCCCAGGCAGGCACCGTGCAGGTGGCGGGAAAGGCCCTGGGGAAGTCCAAAGCCATGACCCAGGTGGCGGCTATGCTGGCGGAGAATCCGCCGGACACGCAATTCCCCATCTACGGCGCCTACTGCTGCCGGCAGGAGAACCTCATCGAGCTGCGGGAGAAGATCGCCAAAAACGGCGTAGCGATTCCCGACGAGATGTGCTTTAACATCGGCCCGGTGATCGGGGCCCATATCGGCCCCGGGGCCTATGGGGTCGTGTATATGGCGAAAGGATAACAAGAAACCCGGAGAACAGAAGTCCTCCGGGTTTTTCCTATGGTGTAATTCAGCTGCGCTCCCTGGTCTCCTTCTGCACCTTGGCGATGAACTCCGGGAGGCTCATGGACGTGCTCTCGCCGGTATCGCGGCTGCGGAACGTCACATTCCCGGCCTCCACCTCCTGGGCGCCCAGGATCAGCATATACGGCACCCGCTCCACCTGCTGGGCCTCGCGGATCTTGTAGCCGATCTTCTCGCCCCGCTCGTCCAGCTCCGTGCGGATGCCCGTGGCCCGGATGGCCTCATAGACAGACCTTGCGTAGTCCATGCTCTTATCGGACACGGGCAGCACCTTCACCTGGGTGGGAGCCAGCCACACGGGGAACTTGCCCGCATAGTGCTCCGTCAGGATGCCGATGAACCGCTCGATGGAACCGAAGCACACCCGGTGGATCATAATGGGTCTCTGCTTCTCGCCGTGTTCGTCCACATACTCCAGGTTGAAGTTCAGGGGCATCTGGAAATCCAGCTGGATGGTGCCGCACTGCCAGGTTCTTCCCAGGCTGTCCCGCAGGTGGAAGTCGATCTTCGGGCCGTAGAAGGCGCCGTCGCCCTCATTGATGATATAGTCAAGGCCCAGGCTCTCCAGCGCGTCCTTCAGGCCGTTTGTGGCGGCCTCCCAATCCTCGTCGGAGCCCATGGAATCCTCCGGGCGGGTGGAAAGCTCCATGAAATACTCAAAGCCAAACTTGGTGTACACCTCGTTAATGAGCCGCACCACGCCCTTGATCTCGTCGGCGATCTGGTCCGGCCGCATGAAGATGTGGGCGTCGTCCTGGGTAAAGCACCGGACCCGGAACAGGCCATGGAGGGCCCCCCGCAGCTCGTGGCGGTGGACAACGCCCAGTTCCCCTACTCTCAGGGGCAGCTCCCGGTAGCTGTGGGGCTGACTGCGGTAGACCATCACGCCGCCGGGACAGTTCATGGGCTTGATGCAGTAGTCCTCCCCGTCGATCTGGGTGGCGTACATGTTGTCCTTGTAGTGATCCCAATGGCCAGAGGTCTCCCACAGGTGCCGGTTCATGATCATGGGGGTGGAAACCTCCACATAGTTCTCCCGGTAGTGGATCTCCCGCCAGTAGTCGATCAGCGCGTTTTTCAGTGCCATGCCCTTGGGCAGGAAGAACGGGAAGCCCGGCCCCTCGTCGCAGAGCATAAACAGCTGCATCTCTTTTCCCAGCCGCCGGTGATCCCGCTTTTCGGCCTCCTCCAGGAGCTTGAGATATTCGTCCAGCTCGGTCTGGTTCCGGAACGCAATACCGTTGATGCGTGTAAGCATCTTGTTATCCTTATCGTTCTTCCAGTAGGCCCCGGACTGCTGGGTGATCTTGAAGGCCTTGAGGGTCTTGGTATAGGTCAGGTGGGGGCCGACGCACATGTCGATATAGTCTCCCTGCTGATAGAAGGTGATGGTGGCGTCCTCGGGAAGATCCCCGATGTGCTCCACTTTGTAGACCTCGCCCCGGTCCTCCATGAGCTTGATGGCCTCCTCCCGGGGCAGGGCGTATGCCTTGATGGGCAGGTTCTCCTTGCAGATCTTCTTCATCTCAGCTTCAATGGCCGCAAGGTCCTCGTCGGTGAGCTTTTCCTCGCCCAGGTCCACATCGTAGTAGAAGCCCCGCTCGGTGGCAGGTCCGTAGGCAAATTTCGCCTGGGGATGCAGGCGCAAAATCGCCTGAGCCATGATGTGAGCGGCCGTGTGGCGGATCACATGGAGTTCTTCCTCCTTTTCGATCTCGCCCACATGGCCGTCGTTGTAGATGACTTTCATTGCGTTCCTCTCCTTTATTTCGTCGTACAAAACATAAAACCCCTATGAACTGCCTGTTGCAGCTCATAAGGGTGCAGTGCACGGTTCCACCTTATGGTTTCACTCTTGGCCCTTTAACGCAGGGATTGCGGCCGGGTTTCAAATATCCCCCCGGCGGCTCCGGACTGGTGTTCCCAGGCTCCCTTCATAAGGCGCTTGCAGCATCTGCGCCTCTCTCTGAAATCCGAAAGCAAGGTACTGGTTCCGTCATTGCCATGTTCTGTATTATGTAGGCATTGTAACGCTCCCGCGGAATTTTGTCAATAGGAAAATTCGCCGTTGTTTTCCCGGCCGGTGTCGTGTAATATTAGCATATAGCATTCTACAGGGAGGTGCGTTTCTTGCACAGCATCCAGGCCAAATCGATACTCTCCGCAAACAACGGCATGAACCTCTGCCGGGGCTGCGTTCATGGCTGTATTTACTGCGACAGCCGCAGCGACTGTTACCAGATGGACCACCCCTTTGCGGATGTGGCCGTCAAGGAAAACGCCCCCCAGCTTCTGGAGCAGACGCTCACCCGCAAACGCTCCCTCTGCATGATCGGCACCGGCGCCATGTCCGACCCCTATATGCCCATGCCCGAGACCCTGGCCCTCACCCGGCAGTGCCTGGAGGTCATCGCCAAGCACGGCTTCGGCCTGGCCATCCAGACAAAATCCGACCTTATTCTCCGGGACCTGCCCCTCCTGGAACGCATCCACCGCCAGGCCAAATGCGTGGTCCAGATGACCCTCACCACCTATGACGAGGACCTGTGCCGCATCCTGGAGCCCAACGTATCCACCACAAAGGAGCGAGCGGAGGTGCTGAAGGTCCTCCGGGACCACGGCATCCCCACGGTGGTGTGGATCGCCCCCATTCTCCCCTATATCAACGACACCGGGGAGAATCTCCGGGGCCTGCTGTCCTATTGCGTCGAGGCCCGGGTGAAAGGCATCCTCTGCTTCGGCATGGGCCTGACCCTCCGGGCGGGAAACCGGGAATATTTTTACGAAAAACTGGATGCGCACTTCCCGGGACTGAAAGCCCGCTATATCCGGGAATTCGGGGATGCCTACAGCATCTCCAGCCCAAACAACGCTCCTCTGATGGCCCTCCTCCGGGAGACCTGCCGGGCATGCGGCATTCTCTGCGGCCCGGATCAGGTATTTTCCTATCTGCGGGAATTCCCGGAACCCATGGAGCAGCTTTCCCTGTTATAAAACATGACAAGCGCCGCCCCAAACGGGCGGCGCTCATCATATGGTTATGAAAAAGAGAAAGGTAGCAAATTTATTTGGCGCCCCTGCGCTTCTTGACCACGACCACCGCAGCCACGGCGATCACAGCCACAATGAGCACCACCAGCACGGCCACGACCACGGGATTTACACCCGTCTCCGCCGGCGCTTCCTCTGCCGGGGCCTCAGAGGGTGCCGGTGCTTCCGTCTCCGGGGCCGGGGTCTGCACTGCCCCGGTGGGTTCCGCCTCGGAGGCCGCCTCCTGGGCGCTGTCCGCCTCCGCAGGCTCCTCGGGCACATAGCTTCCGGATACCAAAATGGTTCCCACATACTCCTTGCCCGGTTCCGGTGTGATGGGCTCGCCGTCCAGGGTGATCTCATCCACTCCGTTCAGGGCCGCGCCATCCTCCACTAGCAGTCTGCTCAGGCTGGACTGCCCGGTAACGTTCCAAACGGCGTTTGGATGCAGGGTCAGCGCCACACCGTAGGTGGCGTCAAAGCTCTCGTCCACCACCCAGTTCACGTCGCCGTACTGGGCCCAGGTATTGTTCCAGTCCTCCATGGTGCCGGAGACGATATTGCCCGTGAGCGTGGTGTTCTCCAGGTTCACGGTCATCCGCCGCTGATAGTCCTCGTGGCGAATATCTCCAGAAACATCCATATTGTTCATGGAAACCATCACTGGATCCACCTGCTCTCCATCGCCGGGGGCCAGGAAGTTACCCATGGAATCGGCATTCAGGACTGTATGGACCAGGGTATTGTTGTAGCTGTGCATGGACACATTGTCCAGCGTAATATTGGCCGAGGTAGAGCGGATCAAAAAGTCCGAACCACTGACATAATCGATGTACGCGCCCACAGCCTCCCCGTAGTCATTGTAATCCTTGGTGGACACCAGCTCCTCCGTGGTGCCGATGACGGCGTTCTCCGCGGTAAAGGCGCCGCAGTCCGCCGCATACAGTCCCTGTCCCATCATATCCGGGGCGTGAATCATCACTGCGTTGCGGCCGCCCAGAATACTGGTATCCTCATGGACTGTCTCTCCCTCGTTGTAGGAGAGCAGCTCCTGGTCCGCCGCGTCAGAGCTGTAGGCGTGGATTTGACCGCTCTTGGAGATGATGCAGCCGATTTCCGCCGCCGTCAGCCGGCTGCCGTAGAGCCACACCCGGCAGTTGGTGTCCGCGTAGGTGCTGTAGCCGCCGTTTTCGGCGATGCCGTCGGTGTTGTAGGCGTACAGGTCCAGACCGTCTCCCGTGGCCGAGTCCGTGGACAGGGCCGCCCAGCCCTCGGCCATGCAGGTGGAGTTGAAGTAATAGGTCTTGGTGGCGCCGATGGAGAAATTTGCCCGGGCTGTGCCGGAGATCAGCAGGGCCGCATTGGAAAAGGGCTCCGACACCTGGGATGTATTTTCGTTGCTGCCCGTGGACTCGATCCGGGAATCGTTCACCACCAGGGTGGCATCGTTGTAGGCAGCGGTCACATACCGGGCCGCACCGTCCACGATCAGGTTGGAATCGGAGATGTACAGGGTCGCGCCGCTGTCGATATTGGCAGCGGCACCGCCGGTATCCTCGTCCGTGGCCGCCTGATCCACTCCCAGGCGGATGTTGGCCTTTTTCAGCCGCACCACCGAGCTCTCACCTGTGATCACCAAGCCGTTAAAGGTATATCCGCCATTGCTGAGCTCCAGGCCCTCAATGGTAATCTCCCCATTTCCCTGGGTGATCCGGTCGCTGTAGGCCCCGGGCTCATATTCCATATCGGGCGCCTCTGCGCCATCTGTAATGACAATCGCCGCCTCTGTGGGCGCGCCGTCGCCCGGAGGGGGCGCACCGCCGCCGGGGCCGCCATCAGGCGGGGGACCCATGCCCTCCGGCGGCATCATTCCCACATCTGCCGCCAGTGCCGGGACCGTGAGCAGCAGTGCCAGGCACATCCCCAGCGCCAGCAGCCGCATCCATGCTGTTTTCATAAGATTCCCTCCCTCTTTCTATATGCAGTTTATTATACGTCATTTTGCCTAAATTTCAAGGATTTTTTGACGCTTAATTTGTCGAAATTTGCATATCCGCTTTTGTGTAATTTGTTCACCCAAATATGAAGAAGCTGTTTCATTTTCCCCCTATGCAAAACGTGCCGCCCCGGTTGGGGCGGGAATGATGCCGCCGGAGGGCATGGGTCCCCCGCCTGATGGCGGCCCCGCC
>CABSAB010000040.1 GCA_902475515.1 uncultured Eubacteriales bacterium
AGGGAACGCCCTCGACTTCGCCACCAGCCTCCATATTCCCAAGACCATCCCCGAGGCTGTCATCAACATCATCGAGGGCGTTCCCTTCCCGGTGGACATGGGCGGATTCAATGAAAAGTATTTCACCTATGTGGCCGCCTTTGGGGCTTTTACCAAGGTCAGCTACGCCACCCCCCACGCCAGCAAGCAGGCCCTGGGCCGGGCGGCCTATATTTTGGAGGGCGTCCGTTCCCTCACAGATATTCGCCCCATCCACGTCACCGTGGACGCCAAGGAGGCGCACATTGAGGACGATGTGATCCTGGGCATGGTCACCAATGCCACCAGTGTGGGCGGCTTTAAGGCCCTGGATGATTCCATCGTCAAGATGGATGACGGCCTCAACGAGATCATTCTGGTCCGCGCTCCCAAAAGTCTGGCCGATTACAACGCCATCGTCGGAAGTCTCATCACCCGGGACTTCAAGGCCGACCATTTTCATATTTTCCAGACGGACGCCGTGACCATGCACTTTGATACGTCCGTGCCCTGGACTCTGGATGGGGAATTTGGCGGCGAAACGGAATTCGCCACCATCACCAACATCCCAACGCCGCTGAAGATCATGGTGCCGCAGGAGAAATAAAAACCGCGCAAAAAAGCAGTCTCAAACGAGACTGCTTTTTTATTTTTCCGATTCTTATCCGATCTTCTCAAAGGCCTCCACCCCATGCTTGCACAGTGGGCAGATAAAATCCTCCGGCAGCTCCTCACCCTCGTAGATGTACCCACAGATGGTGCAGCGCCAGCCCTTCACCGCAGGCTTCGGCTCCGGCTTGGGCTTGATATTCCCCTGATAGTAGCTGTAGCTCACCGGAGCCTTCCCCTCCAGCACATCGCAGTCCACCACATCCGCCAGGAACTGCGTGTGGGTCCCCAGATCCATGGAGGATACCACCTTGCACGAGAGATATCCGCAGGAGGCCCAGTTCAGATAGGGCACCCCGTGCACATCCTCCTTGGTGTTCAGCCCCGCGAACTTGTCCACATCCCGGCTGCTCTGGAACCCAAAGTGCTGGAACAGCCCAAAGGG
Organism: uncultured Eubacteriales bacterium; assembly: GCA_902475515.1. Taxonomy (GTDB): domain Bacteria; phylum Bacillota; class Clostridia; order Oscillospirales; family Oscillospiraceae; genus HGM13006. Next base: position 1,073 of record CABSAB010000040.1, read on the forward strand.
TGCGTTTTCGTCCAGCAGCGACAGGGCAAATACGCCGGATTCCTGGATCAGGTCATGGGTAAAATTCGCTTTGTTCACCGTTACGGTGATCCGCAGGGGCTTGCTGGTCACCTGCATGGCCGTGTTGATGATGCATCCGCCGGCCTTTCCCCCGCTCTTGGAGGACAGCATATACAGCCCACAGGTCAAATTGTGCAGTGCCTTTGTATTCATAAGACCGCTCCTTTTATATGGCCGCAGGCTGCCGGCCCGCGCCGTTCTATTCCGGCTTTTAGCATACCAAATCCCACCGCAAATGTCAATCACACGAAGCACAGGATGCAGTTCCTGCAAGCTTTGTCGTCATTGCAGGATTTCCCGCAAATATTGGGATAAAATTTTTTGAACTTTTTTCACAAAACCTATTGACAGTTTCAAGATTTCATTGTATATTATAGACACAAAGAAGAAAGAGGTGATTCCAGTGAAGACCTGAAGCACGGCAGTTCAGCGAGGGAACTCGCCGGAAGATATGACAGAACGCTGTGTGTAATCTTGCAGTATTTATTTTTCAGAAAGGATATGATCCACTTCTTTGAAATCCGGAGTATCCGGTTCAAAATAGATACTACAGATTCAGGAGGAACGGTCCCATGTACGGATAAATCATTCGTCCAAAAACATTGCGATGGAGGCTAGCATCCCATGAGAAAGTAGCGGCTATTCCGCATTTTGAAAACACTTTGATCTTCACGGAGGATCGGGCCCATGAACAAGTGATTTTTGGAAAGAATCGTAATCCACATTCGACCGATGCAAATGCATCAGAGGACAGACCAATGTACTAATACCTTTTTTACCGGTAATACGTATTTGGAGGACAGTCCCATGAACAGCTAAGTTCAAAAAACAAAAGAAAGGATGAGAGGGGTATGATCGATCCCACCCAGCAGTAGCTGCCGTGTATGACAGAAGGAACGTCATGCACGGCAGTTTTATTTTATAAATCATGTCCCACCTCCCGCCCGGGAGGCTTTTTTCTGCCCTGCGGGCACAAAAATTCATTGACATCCCCGCCCTCCATGTGGTTCAATAGATATTAAGCATTCTATCAATCGGAGGAACCACTGTGGAAAAACAAGAAACTTTGATCAATGACATGTCCCAGGGCCCCGTCCTGAGCAAGCTCACCCGGTTCGCCGTACCCATCATGCTGGCAAACCTCCTTCAGGCGGTCTACAGCATGGTGGATATGATCGTCGTGGGCCAGTTTGGCGGCCCCGCGGGCCTGTCTGCCGTGGGCATCGGCGGCCAGCTGCAAACCCTGTTCCTGGCCATCGGCATGGGCTTTTCCAATGGCGGTCAGGTCGTCATTTCCCAGCAGGTGGGCGCCAAGAGCGAGAAGATCTCCCGCACCATCGGCACCATGCTCACCACAGAGCTGATCCTGGCCATCGTCGCGGGCTTCATCGGCATCGCTCTGCATACCCCCATTCTGGAGCTGATGAACACCCCCTCCGCCGCCTGGCAGGAGGCCGTGCACTATCTCATCATCTGCTCCTGCGGCATGATCTTTATTTACGGTTATAATGCCCTGTGCGCCATTCTTCGGGGCATGGGCGAGAGCAAGCTCCCCATGGTGTTTATTGCCATTGCATCCCTGGTCAATGTGGTCCTGGATCTGCTGTTTGTGGGCGCGTTCTGCTGGGGCGCTGCCGGTGCCGCTGCGGCCACGGTCATCGCCCAAGCCATTGCCTTTTCCTGTGCGGCGGTCTACCTCTACCGCCATAAGGAGGCGGCTCAGTTTGATTTCCATCTCAAGAGCTTTGCCATCGACTTTGGCCAGCTGAAGGCCCTGTGCCGCCTGGGCATCCCCTTTGTGGTGCAGCAGTTCCTCATCACCGGCTCCATCACCTTTGTCAATGCCCAGGTCAACGCCTACGATGTCATTGCTTCGGCTGTAGATTCCGTGGGCGGCAAGCTCAATACCGTGGTCAACGTCATCACCGGCGCCATTTCCACCGCCAGCGCTACCATGATCGCCCAGAGCTTCGGCGCCAAGAAGCTGGACCGGGTGCAGCACACCGTCCGTGCCTGCATGATCATCTGCATGGCGTGGTGGGCGATCCTTACTGTCTGCTACCTGCTTTTGCCCCGTCAGATTTTTAGCCTGTTCACCTCCGACCCCGAGGTTTTGGACCTGGCCCCCACCTACCTCCGCTTTGCGGTGGTATGGCTCCTGGCCCTGTGCTCCATGTGCGCGCCCTTCTCCCTGGTGGAGGGCATCGGCTACGCCAGCTTTAATCTGGTGGTAGGCCTGCTGGACGGCGTCGCCGCCCGGATCGGCCTGAGCCTGTTGCTGGGCCACTTCATGGGCCTCACGGGCTTCTGGCTGGGCAACGGCCTGGCAGGCTTCGTCACCACCATCGCCATGGGCATCTACTATCTCACCGGCCGCTGGAAAACCCGCCAGCTGGTCACCGAGTAAGCGCCAAACGCCTCACTCTCACGGGTGGGGCGTTCTCTTTCTATGTTTTTCACAAAAAGCACGGCTTCCCCACCGCAAACCTTGGCTTGCAGTATATTTTTCTCTATGATATAATGCCTCTTGAAGACATAATATTTTCATATCTAAATTATTTTTTAAGGAGCCAAGGAATCTCTTATGGAAAAAACAATGATCAAGGACCTCACCACCGGCAGCGTTGGCAGGGAGCTCCTGCGTTTTTCATTCCCCTTCATGCTCTCCAACGCCCTGCAGACGGTCTATAATCTGGTAGACATGGTGGTTGTGGGCCAGTTTGTGGGTGCTTCCGGTCTAACGGCGGTTTCCATTGGCGGTCAAATTGTATGGCTGCTGTGCTGTCTTGGCATCGGCTACGCCTCCGGCGGCCAGATATTCATCTCCCAGCTGGTGGGCGCGGGCGACCATGCGGGCATCCGCCGAACCATTGGCACACTGTTTACCTCTGTCGCCATATATGCCATTGCATTCTCTGTTCTGGGTATTGCATTGCAGCATCCCCTGCTGACCCTGCTCAACACCCCGCCTGAGGCCATGGCGCAAGCCCGTGATTATGTGGTGATCTGCAGCGCCGGGCTGTTCTTTGTCGCCGGTTATAACACGGTTTCGGCGATCCTCCGCGGCATGGGCGATTCCACCCGTCCCTTCATCTTCATCGCCATTTCGGCCACGCTGAACGTGATCCTGGACCTGATCTTTGTCGGTCCGCTGGGCATGGAAACCGCCGGAGCCGCCCTGGCCACCATTCTGGCCCAGGCCGTGAGCTTTGTAATTTCCATCATCTATCTCTACATCCGCCGGGACAGCTTTGGCTTTGACTTCAAGCTGAAGAGCTTCGCCATTGACGGCCGCACCTTCAAGGCCCTTTCGAACCTTGGCCTCCCCCTGACGGTCCAGACCACCGCCATCAATGTCTCCATGCTCTATGTCACCGCCGGGGTCAACAGCTACGGTCTGGTCTACTCCTCGGTATTCGGCATCGGCAGCAAGCTCCATAATGTCATGTTTATCATCACCAATTCCATCTCCACCGCCAGTGCCACCATGTTCGGCCAGAACCTGGGCGCAGGTAAATTTGACCGGGTGAAAAAGATCTTCTGGTTCGGTAATCTCTACTGTATCATCTTCTTCGCGTTTGTGGCGGTGGCCTGTCTGCTGTTCCCGGAACCCATCTTCCGGATGTTCACCCAGGATGCGGAGGTCCTGTCTCTGGCTGCCCCCTATATGGTCTCCCTGGTGGTCATGTACTTCGGCTTTGCCACCATGACCTCCGGCATCGCCCTGATCAACGGCATCGGCAACGGCTCCCTGAGCCTCATCACCGCCCTGCTGGACGGCGTCATCGTCCGCATCGGCCTGTGCATGCTGATGTCCGGCCCCCTGGGCCTGGGCGTCTGGGGCTATTTCTGGGGCAACGCCCTGGCAGGCTTCGTCAGCACCATCATCGGCGATTTCTATTATCTCACCGGCCTGTGGAAAAAGCGCAGGCTCATGGTGGAGCAGTAACCGCATCAAAAAGCCGCCTTGCAGAACGCATCTGCAAGGCGGCTTTTTCCATCCAAACCGTCCCGGCCCCGCCGGGACACCACATCTCCACTCTTAACTCTTAACTCTTAACTCTCAAATCCACGCACAGCGCCTTCAGCTGATCCGTAAACTCCCGGTTCACCTGATACTGCACGCCATCGGCGATCTCAAAGCTTGTCTCCGCGTCGTCCAGATATGCAAAGCCCGTGCCCCAGATAATATATCCGTCTCCCAACAGGCCAAAGCAGCAGCCGTTTCCCAAGTCCAGCACATAGTTCGGCTCCGCCATGACCTGGTCCTCCGGCTCCGTCAGTGCTTCCCACTGGTCAAACCGCACCGCGTCCTCCAGCGCCAAAATCGCTGCATAATCCGTGATCTCGTCCAGATCCCCGCCGATCTCATACACCGTGATCCTCCCGGTATCGAACCGCAGTCCCGCCGCCTCTGCCGGTGATTGCATAGGCTCCGGCGTGGGTGTCACCGTCTGCCCCGGTGTCTCAGGCCGCTCGGGCTCGTCTGTTCCATCCCAGCGCCAGCCGTTCTCCGTCCTGAACAGCATCAGCTGAACCCTCCGCTTCTGCGTCACAATCTCCGGCTTGGCCCCCGGTTGGCTGTACGTCATATCCGCAAACAGGATCACCACATCGGCCGGCTCTATTCCGCCCTTCTCGCTCCACGCCTGTTCCAGCGGTGCCGCCGCCTGCGGCTCATACCAAAGCCGCTCCAGCGTGTGCCCCCGAAAATCCGAAAATCCGTCTATTACAGCATTCGCCGCTGCTTCCAGCTCCTCCTGACTATGCGCCTCACAGGCCGGGAGCGTCACAACCGCCCCATCCGCTTTTCCATCATACCGCCACTTCTCTCCATAAAACCGCACCACCCTTGCCAGCAGCACGATCATCAACACCAAAACGATCCCCGCCACTACCGGATGCCCCGTCCGTTTCTTCTTCATTTCGCTCCCTCCCACAATTCTTCTCACTTTATTAGACGTATTCCGCACCCATTTGGTTGCGCCCATACAAAAACCGGCGGAAGCCCCAAGCCCCCGCCGGTCTAAATTCCAATCTGTCCCGGCATAGCCGGGACACCTCACTTCTTCACTCTTCACGATTCCCTATTCCATCACAATTCTGCCTTCCAGCGCCCGCGTCAGCGTCACCTCATCTGCATACTCCAGCTGTCCGCCCACGGGAATTCCGTAGGCAAGCCGTGTCACCTTCACTCCAAAAGGCTTCAGCAGGCGGCTTAAATACATGGCCGTGGCCTCTCCCTCGGTATCCGGATTGGTGGCCATAATGACCTCCCGGATATCCTCGTCCGCCACCCGCTGTAAAAGCTCCCGAATCTTCAGGTCCTCTGGGCCCACGTTCCCCAGAGGCGAGATCACCCCGTGGAGCACATGATAGCCTCCCCGGTACTCCCGGGCCTTTTCCATGGCCGTCACATCCTTGGGGTCTGCCACTACGCAGATCACGCCCTTGTCCCGGGTATCGTCATTGCAGATGGGGCACAGCTCCAGGTCCGTCAGGTTCTGGCACTTGGGGCAGGTGTGTACCGTTTTCCGGGCCTCCAGGATCGCCTCCGCAAAGGCATTTGCGTCCTCATCACTCATGCCCAGCACAAAAAACGCCAGCCGCCGCGCCGTTTTGGTGCCGATGCCGGGGAGCTTGGCAAACTGCTCCCCCAGCCGTTCCAAACTTACAGGATAGCTCCGCATGACTTACAGCAGTCCGCCCAGACCGCCCAGGTTCAGTCCGCCGGTGAGCTTGCCCATGGAATTGGCCATGTCCTCCTCGGACTTCCTCAGGGCCTCGTTGACTGCGGCCACCACCAGGTCCTGGAGCATCTCCACATCCTCGGGGTCCACCGCTTCGGGGTCGATCTCCACGCTCTTAAGCTGCTTTTTGCCCGTGATGACTGCCTTCACCACACCACCGCCGGCCGTGGCCTCGTATTCCTTTTCCTCCATCTCCTGCTGCATCTGGAGCATCTGCTGCTGCATCTTCTGGGCCTGCTTCATCATGTTTCCCATGTTGCCGCCCAAGGGGCTTCCGCCGCGATATCCCTTTGCCATATTCGTCCTCACTTTCTCGGCCCGGGGCCGAATGTAATTTATTCTTTGACGGGAATGTCCAGCTCCTTGGCCGCCTGGGCCAGAGCCTGGAATGGGTCATCCCCAGCGTAGGCCGCCTTGTCGCCCATCTGGACGCTCACAGGCCGCCCTAAAACCACCGCCGCCTTCTGGCGGATGCAGTCAATGACTTCACGCTTATTTACCATACTGCGGATGGTCTCGTTCATCGGTGTCAGCACCAGCTGATCCCCCCGCAGCACGCCGTCCAGCTTGGATACAAACGGCCGCTCGATCACATCGATCTCCGGCAGCACCTGCTCCCGCACCTGCCGCCAGGCCTGATCCGACCCCACCGCAGGCGTTTTCAGTACCTCCTTGGGCGCTTCTGCCGCCGGTTCAGGCTCCGGCATCTCCGGCTCCGGCGCATCCAATTCCGCCGCGCCCTCGGCCCGCACCACAAATTCCCCTGCCTGCAGCTGCCGCTCCAGCAGGGTCAGCTTCTCTGTCAGCTGGGCCTCCACCCGGCCAATCCGGGCCGAGAGATTCCCCGCCTCCAAACTGAGGCTTGGCCTGCACAGGCGGATCAGGCAAAGCTCGCTGTCCACCCGCTGATTGACGCTGGCCTTGAAGCCTCTGGTGGTCTCCTGAAGCACGTCCACCATGTGGACCAGTTCTTCTGTGGAAAATGCCGGGGAAAGCTGCAGCAGTTCCTTTTCCGTGCAGATGCTGGAGGTCATCCCCAGCCCCGACTCCGGCGCTGTTTTCACCATCAGCAGGTCCCGGCACAGGGAAAACAGTTCCCCCATCAGCGCCGCCGGATCGCGCCCTGCGCTGTACAGCGTTCCAAAGAGTTTCAGCGCCGTACCGCTGTCCTGCCGTGCAATGGTCTCCATCAGCTCCACCGTCTGCTTTTGCCCGGTGAGCCCCAGGGTGCCCAAAATTTTCTCCACCGTCAGCGGCCCCGTGTTTGCACTGGCACATTGGTCCAGCAAGCTCAGGCCGTCCCGGAACGCACCATCCGCCAGGCGGCCCAGCAGTTCCCCCGCTTCGCCCTCCAGCCGAATGCCTTCCTCATAGGCCACAAAGTTGATCCGCCCGGTAATGTCCTCCGGCGTAGGCCGCCGGAACGCAAACCGCTGACACCGGGATAAGATCGTCACCGGAATGGAGCGCAGCTCCGTGGTAGCAAAAATAAACATCAAATACTCCGGCGGCTCCTCAATGAGCTTCAGCAGCGCGTTAAACGCCGCCGTGGAGAGCGCATGGGCCTCGTCAATGATGTATACCCGTTTCTTGACCTCCGCCGGGGGATACACCGCCTCATCCCGGATCACCCGCACCTGATCCACGCCGCTGTTGGAGGCCGCGTCGATCTCCTGCACGTCCATCACCGCGCCGCTTTCAATGCCCCGGCATGCCGGGCATACGCCGCAGGGACTGCCGTCCACAGGATTTTCGCAGTTCACCGCCTTGGCCAGGATCTTCGCGCAGGTGGTCTTTCCAGTGCCCCGGGTGCCCGTAAAGAGATAGGCATGGCTGAGCTTGTCCGAAAGCACCTGGTTTTTCAGCGTCTGGGTGATGGCACCCTGTCCCACCACATCGTCAAAGGTCTGGGGCCTGTATTTTCGATATAACGCCTGATACATTCCCAGTCCTCCTTCGTCGTCGCAAAGTCCGCTTTCTTCGGAGCGCCCTGCGGTTGCTCCTCAGCCGCTCCCTTGCTCCTCCACTCCCCTTTCCGTGTGCCGTGA
>CABSAB010000041.1 GCA_902475515.1 uncultured Eubacteriales bacterium
AGACCCGGAAGCCGCGCTTCGCGAACTTGATCCCCTCAAAGAAGCTCTGCCGGGTGACTTCCACCAGGCGCTTCGATTCGGGGTCTGTTTCGCCGCAGATAAAGGTGGCGGCACAGTCTCCATGGAACCCTTGAAAATACGCGCCCACGTCCACACTGACGATATCCCCCGCCTGGAGGACCTGCTTGCCGGGAATGCCGTGGATCACCACGTCATTGACGGAGATGCAGGCGCTGGCGGGAAAGCCACCGTACCCAAGGAACGACGGCGTCGCTCCCTGGGACAGAATGAAATCATGGACTGCCTTATCGATCTCAGCGGTGGTCACGCCGGGCTTTACCAGCTGACCGGCCAAGGCACGGGCCTGGGCTGTGATCCGGCAGGCTTTGCGCATAATGGTGAGCTCATGCTCTGTTTTGATCGAGATCATACTCAGTCACCCAGAGCCGCAAGGATATCCCGCGTGGCATCGTCGATGGGCTGATCACCCTTCACTTCCGTGAGGATGCCCATGTTCTCGTAGAACGCCTTGAGAGGCTCTGTCTCCGCATGGAAGACCTGGAGGCGGCTCTTCACCGTCTCGGGGGCGTCGTCCTTGCGGATCTCCAGCGCCCCGCCGCAGGTATCGCAGACGCCCTCAGCCTTGGGCGGATTGGCCGCCACATGATAGCTGGCGCCGCACTTTGTGCAAACACGCCGGCCTGTCATGCGGGCCTCAATGACCGAATCCTCGATCTCCAAAGAGACCACCCGGTCAATTTTTACGTCCTGCTCCACCAGAGCCTCAGCCTGGGGGATGGTCCGGGGCATGCCGTCCAAAATGAAGCCGTTTTTGCAGTCGTCCTGCGCAACACGCTCCTTGACGATGCCGACGATGACCGCATCGGGGACCAACTGGCCGGCGTCCATAAAGGATTTCGCCTTCAGGCCGATCTCGGTCCCGTTTTTGACTGCCTCTCGCAGGATGTTTCCGGTGGAGATGGTGGGGATACCCAGCTTTGCGCTGATGATCTCAGCCTGGGTACCCTTACCGGCACCGGGAGCACCAAGAAGAATCACGTTCATTTACGTTTCCTCCTCAATTACTCAAGAAAGCCCTTGTAATTCCGCATCATCATCTGGGCCTCCAGGGCACGCATGGTCTCCAGCGCCACACCCACCACGATGATGACGGAGGTTCCGCCGATGGCCAGGCTGCTGTAGCCGGAGATATTGGAGATGATGATAGGCAGAATCGCGACGATGCCCAGATACAGGGAACCGAAGAGCACGATTTTGTGGATGACCTTCTGAATGAACTCAGCCGTGGGACGGCCAGCCCGGAAGCCGGGGATAAAGCCGCCGTTCTTCTTGAGGTTGTTGGCGATCTCGATGGGGTTGTACTGGACAGCCGCATAGAAATAGCCGAAGCCGATGATCAGCAGGAAGTACACAATGGCGTACACGGCGCCGTTGGTATCCGTAATATTCAGGAAGAACTTCATCACCTTGCCGCTGTTATCGGTCCGGACAAAGGTCAGTATCGTGGCAGGCAGGGAGGCGATGGACTGGGCGAAGATGATCGGCATAACGCCGGACATATTCACCTTGATGGGCAGGAACGTGCTCTGGCCACCGTACATTTTACGGCCGCGCATCTGCTTGGCGTACTGGATCGGAAGCCGACGCTCCGCCTCGCTGACGAACACAATCACGATCACCAGCGCCAGGGCCAGGACCAGAATCAGCAGCACGCCGAAGATGCTCTGGGCACCGCCGACGATATTGGTGATGGAAGTGCTGACCATGCTGGGGATCCGGGAAATGATGGACGCGAACAGGATGATGGAGATACCGTTGCCGATACCGAATTCCGTGATCTGCTCGCCCAGCCACATGATAAATGCAGAGCCTGCAGTGAAGGTCAGCACGATGACCAGGCCGGTCAGGAACCCGCTCTGGGTCAGCATGCCGTAGTTCCGCAGCATGACATAATAGGCAAAGCCCATCAAAAGGCCAAGGGCCACGGTCACATAACGGGTGATGCTGGCGATCTTCTTCCGGCCTTCCTCGCCGCCCTCCTTCTGGAGGCGCTCCAGGTAGGGGATGCCGATGCACAGCAGCTGCATGATAATGGAGCTGTTAATATATGGGGTAATGGACAGTGCAAACACCGTCGCTCTGGAGAACGCGCTGCCGCTCATAGCGTTATACAGGCCGAGAACGGTGTTGCTCAGGGTATTCTGGAAATACTCACTGAGTGCTGCTACATCCACATAAGGTACCGGCACAGCGTTGCCGAACCGGTAGATCAGCAGAATGAACAGGGTGAAGATGATCTTCTTGCGAAGCTCAGGAGCCTTCCACGCACCCTTAAGGGTCTGAAGGGTCTCGGCCACTTAGATCACCTCGTACTTTCCACCTGCCTGAACGATCTTTTCCTTGGCAGATTCAGAAAATGCCGCAGCCTTGACCGTGAGCTTCTTAGTGAGGTTGCCCGCACCAAGGATCTTCAGGCCGTATTTGCACTCAGAGATCACACCCTGCTCCAGCAGGAGCTGCGCCGTGACCTCGGTCCCGTCCTCGAAACGCTCCAGTCTGGAGACATTCACCGCGGTGAGAGGCTTTGCGAAGATGTTGTTGAAACCGCGCTTTGGCACGCGCCGGGCCAGAGGCATCTGGCCGCCCTCAAAACCTCTTCTGACCTTACCGCCGCTGCGGGCCTTCTGGCCCTTATGACCACGGCCGGCGGTCTTGCCGTTGCCGGTACCATGGCCACGGCCCTTACGCTTGCCGACCTGAGTAGATCCGGCAACCGGAGCAAGTTCATGTAATTTCATTACTTGCACCTCCTTACTGCTGCTCGGTGACCTTCAGCAGATAGCCGATCTTGGCGATCTTGCCGCGGGTCTGAGCGTTGTCGGGCTGAATGGTCGTCTGGCCAATTCTGCGGAGTCCCAGAGAATTGGCGGTCGCGATGTGCTTTTGAAGTCTGCCGTTGAGGCTCTTCACAAGCTCAATTTTCAAATTAGCCATTGTGCAGCCCTCCTTAACCCAAGATCTCTTCTACGCTCTTGCCTCTGATCCGGGCGACCTCTTCGGGGCCGCGGAGCGCCATGAGACCGTTGAACGTGGCCTTGACGACATTCTGAGGATTGTTAGAACGCAGGCACTTGGTACGAATATTGGAAATACCGGCTGCCTCCATAACGGAACGGACCGCGCCGCCGGCGATAACGCCGGTACCGGTGGAGGCAGGCATCATCAGCACCTTGCCGGCCCCGTAGATCCCGGTGACCTCATGGGGAATGGTGGTGCCGGACAGGGTGACCTGTACAAAATTCTTCTTGGCGTCGGCAATGCCCTTGAGGATCGCCTCGGACACCTCGGAGGCCTTGCCCAGGCCGAAGCCGACCTTGCCCTTGCCATCGCCCACCACGACCAGCGCGGCGAACTTATAGATACGGCCGCCCTTCACAGTCTTGGAAACACGGTTCAGGGAGACGACTTTCTCAATATACTCCTGTGCAGCTTCATCCTTTGCTGCTCTGTTGTAAGCCATTACGATTGTCCTCCTCCCTTAAAATTGCAGGCCGCCTTCACGGGCGCCCTCTGCCAGTTCCTGCACACGGCCATGATAGATATAGCCGCCGCGGTCGAACACGACATTCTCGATTCCCTTGGCCTTGGCGCGCTCCGCCAAGAGCTTGCCGACCTCGCGGGCCGCGGCCTTGTTGCCGCCCTCGCCCTCGATGGTCTTATCCAGCGTGGACGCGGAGACCAAGGTAACTCCATTGACATCATCGATCACCTGAGCGTAGATGTTCGCGTTGCTGCGGAACACGTTCAGGCGGGGTCTTTCCGGCGTGCCGGAGATCTTGCCGCGCACTCTCTTATGGCGCTTGAGGCGCTGGGCGTTTGTATCGACCTTTTTAATCATTTAGGCACACCTCCTATTACTTCTTACCTGCGGTCTTGCCTTCCTTGCGGCGCACGACCTCGGTAGTGTATTTGATACCCTTGCCCTTATAAGGCTCGGGGGGTCTCTTCCCTCTCACCTCAGCGGCGAACTGGCCAACCTGCTGCTTGTCGATGCCGCTGATGACGATCTTATTGGCGCTGGGCACATCGATGGTGATGCCGTCCACCTCGTCCACGAACACGTCGTGGGAGAAGCCCAGCTTCATCACCAGCTGCTTGCCCTTTTTCTCCACACGGTAGCCGACGCCGTTGACGTCCAGCTCCTTGGAGAAGCCCTGGGTCACACCCAGCACCATGTTATTGAGCAGGGTACGGGTGAGGCCATGCAGGCTGCGGTTTTCCTTCTCATCATTGGGGCGGGCCACATGCAGGGCGCCGTCCTCCTTGGTGATGGTCATATTGGGATGCAGGCTCTTGGTAAGGGTGCCCTTGGGGCCCTTCACAGTGACAACATTTCCCTCGCCAATTGTAACTTCGACGCCTGCAGGTACGGTGATAGGCATTCTGCCGATACGAGACATAACATTCTCCTCCTTTACCAAACAAACGCGAGGACTTCGCCACCGACATGCTCCTTGCGAGCATTCTTGTCGGTCATGACGCCCTTGGACGTGGAAATGATTGCAATGCCGAGGCCGCGCAGGACCTTGGGCAGCTCCTCGGAGCTGACATAGACCCGCAGGCCGGGCTTCGAGACACGGCGAAGACCGGTGATGACCTTCTCCTTGCCCAGATACTTGAGGGTGATCTTGATTACGCCCTGATTGCCGTTCTCAACGAACTGGTAGGACTTAATATAGCCCTCCTCCACGAGGATCTTGGCAATGGCCAGCTTCAGCTTGGAAGCGGGCACGTCCACGGTCTCGTGCTTGGCATTGTTGGCGTTTCTGATACGGGTGAGCATATCAGCGATAGGATCCGTGATTTGCATGAGTAAAACCTCCTACTTTGGATTACAGCTTTGCGCTGTTGCGATGCCGGAGTATCTTTCGGGTGGAGTTCCCCGGAAGACTTCCGGCGCCCTTATATTACCAGCTGGCCTTCCGGACACCAGGGATCTGGCCCTTATAGGCAAGCTCTCTGAAGCAAATACGGCACACGCCGTAGTTGCGCAGATACGCATGGGGTCTGCCGCAGATCTTGCAGCGGTTGTAGTAGCGAGTAGAGAACTTGGGGTCTCTCTTCTGCTTCATGATCATAGACGTTTTTGCCATGTTTCAGCCTCCATTAATTATAGAAGGGCGCACCGACCAAGGTCAGCAGCTCTTTTGCTTCTTCGTCCGTCTTGGCAGTGGTGCAGATGACCACATCCATGCCGCGAATGGCATCGACCTTATCATACTCGATCTCGGGGAAGATCAGCTGCTCCTTGATCCCGAAGCAGTAGTTGCCTCTGCCGTCGAAGGAGTTGGGGTTGATGCCGCGGAAGTCACGGACACGGGGCAGGGCCACATTGAACAAGCGGTCCAGGAACTCCCACATTCTGTCCTGACGGAGGGTGACCTTCACGCCTACGGTCTGGCCCTCACGGACCTTGAAGTTCGCAACGGACTTCTTGGCCTTGGTGGGCACAGCCTTCTGGCCGGTGATGGTGGTGATGTCGTTGATGATGGCTTCTACGATCTTGGCGTTGTCCTTGGCCTCGGAAGAACCGACGTTCACGACAACCTTATCGATCTTGGGGATCTGCATGACGCTCTTATACTGGAACTTCTGCATCAGAGCGGGAGCGATCTCAGCCTTGTATTTGTCTTTCAGTCTAGGCACTGTCAATTCCTCCCCTTAAAATGTCTCGCCGCAGCCACGCTTGCCGCTGCAGAACCGGGTCTTAGAGCCATCCTCCAGGATTTTATAGCCACAGCGGGTGGGCTTGCCGCACTTGGGGCAAACCACCATGACCTTGCTGGCCCGCATGGGGATGGCCTTGCGGATAATGCCGCTCTCCTGACCCTGCTTGGTAGCGCGCACATGGCAGTCAGCCATATTGACGCCTTCAACCAGCACCTTATTCACGGTGGGCATGGTGGAAAGGACCTTGCCCTGCTTGCCCTTATCCTTGCCGGACAGGACCACTACGGTATCATTCTTTTTGATCTTCATCTCGGTACCCCCTTAAATGACTTCCGGAGCCAGAGACAGGATCTTCATGTAGTCCTTGTCACGGAGCTCTCTTGCCACAGGCCCAAAGATACGGGTGCCTCTGGGGTTCTTATCGTCCTTAATGAGAACGGCAGCGTTCTCATCGAAGCGCACATAGGTACCATCGCTGCGGCGCACGCCGCGGACCGTCCGGACGATGACTGCCTTGACAACCTCGCCCTTTTTTACAGTGCCGCCGGGGGCAGCCTTGCGGACAGAAGCCACGATCACATCGCCGATGTTTCCGTACTTGCGCTTGGAACCGCCCAGAACACGGATGCACTTGATTTCTTTGGCGCCGGTATTATCGGCAACCTTCAGGTAACTTTCCTGCTGAATCATCGAACCGGCCTCCTTACTTCGCTTTTTCGATAATCTCTACCAGTCTCCAGCGCTTATCCTTGGAAAGCGGACGGGTCTCCATCACGCGGACGGTATCGCCGATGCCGCACTCGTTGTTCTCGTCATGCGCCTTGAGCTTGTAGGTTCTCTTAATGATCTTCTTATAGAGGGCATGCTGCACGCTGTCCTCAATCGCAACCACGATTGTCTTATTCATCTTGTTGGAGACGACGGTGCCAACCCTGGTTTTGCGGAAAGCTCTTGTTTCTTCCACTTGAGTTTACCTCCTTAGGCTTCGGTCCGAAGCTCCCTTTCTCGAATAATAGTTTTGACTCGGGCAATGTCCTTCTTCACGGACTGGATCTTCACGGGGTTATCCAGCTGATTGGTGGCATGCTGCATCCGCAGGAAAAAGAGGTCCTTCTTCAGGGAGGTGAGCTGTGCTTCCAGTTCAGCGGTGGATTTATCTCTCAATTCATTTGCCTTCATCTTATTCACCACCATTTCCGGATTCGGTGTCTTCCTTTGCCACGATCTTGCACTTGACAGGCAGCTTGTGGATAGCAAGACGGAGTGCTTCCTGGGCGACTTCCTTGGAAACGCCGCCGATCTCGAACATGACCTTGCCGGGCTTTACGACAGCCACCCAGAACTCGGGCGCGCCTTTACCGGAACCCATTCGAGTGCCGATAGCCTTCTTGGAAACCGGCTTGTCCGGGAAAATCTTGATCCAGACCTTACCGCCACGCTTGGTGTAACGGGTCATGGCCACACGGGCGGCCTCGATCTGGTTGCTGGTGATCCAGCCGGGCTCACAGGCGGCGATACCAAAATCGCCGTAAGCCACGAAATTACCGCGGGAAGCAGTGCCCTTCATGCGGCCTCTCTGCTGCTTGCGGTATTTAACTCTCTTAGGCAGAAGCATCAGCGATTGCCTCCTTCCCTCCGGCCGTTATTTCTGTTGCCGTTGTTTCTGTAGCCGCCGCGACGATCGTTGCGGCGGTCGTTGTTTCTGCGATCCCGTCTGGGCTGCTCCACGCGGGTCTCCCGCAGGGTGGAGTTCAGGACCTCGCCCTTGTAGATCCACACCTTGACGCCGCACTTGCCGTAGGTGGTATTGGCCTCGGCGAAGCCGTAGTCGATGTCGGCGCGGATGGTCTGCAGGGGGATGGTGCCCTCGTGATAGGACTCGCTGCGGGCGATCTCAGCGCCGCCGAGACGGCCGCCGCAGGTAACCTTGATGCCCTTGGCGCCCAGGCGCGTGGCATTCTGCATGGCCTTCTTCATGGCCCGGCGGTAGGAGATACGCTTTTCAAGCTGGGTGGCGATGTTCTCGGCCACAAGCTGCGCGTTCATGTCGGGGCTTCTGACCTCGACGATGTTCACCGCCACGGGCTTCTTCAGCATGGCCTCCAGGCGAAGGCGCAGCTTCTCGATCTCGCTGCCGCCCTTGCCGATGACCACGCCGGGGCGGGAGCAGTGAATGTTGATGCGGACCTTAGCCGCATTGTCTCTCTCAATTTCAATTCTGGCGATGCCGGCGGAATAGAGGGTGCTCTTCAGGTACTTGCGGATGTTATAATCCTCGACTACCAGATCACCGACCTTGTCCTCGCGGGCATACCATCTGGAATCCCAATCCTTGATTACGCCAACGCGCAGTCCATGGGGATTAACTTTCTGTCCCATAAGTTACCTCCTGCCTTATTCCTTCTCGCTGACCACAACAGTGATATGAGAGGTTCTCTTGTTGATTCTGTAGGATCTGCCCTGTGCCCGAGGCATGGCCCGCTTGAGAATGGGGCCGGGATCTGCGGAAACGGCAGATACATAGAGCTTATCTACATCCATGGAGTGGTTATTGGCCGCATTCGCAACCGCACTGTTCAGGAGCTTCAGAAGAAGCTCAGAAGCAGCCTTGGGGGTCTGCATGAGAATCGCGGCCGCAGTCTTTACATCCTTGCCGCGGATCAGGTCGCACACGACCTGGACCTTGCGGGGAGAAATGCGGGCGTAACTCAGGTGTGCTTTCGCTTCCATTTATAGCTTCCTCCTTACTTGGAATTGGTGGTCTTGCTGCCAGAATGACCTCTAAAGGTTCTGGTAGGCGCGAACTCGCCCAGCTTGTGACCAACCATATCCTCGGTGATATAGACAGGGACGTGCTTCCGTCCGTCATGAACTGCGATCGTGTGGCCGACGAAGGAGGGGAAGATGGTAGAGGCTCTCGACCAGGTCTTGAGCACCTTTTTCTCATTGGCCGCGTTGAGTTCCTCCACACGCTTATACAGCTCAGGAGCTACGAAAGGGCCTTTTTTAACGCTTCTGCTCATTGTGTTTCCTCCTTACTTGCTGTTTCTGCGCTTGACGATGAACTTATCAGTGGGGTTCTTCGTCTTGCGGGTCTTATAACCCATGGCCGGCTTACCCC
>CABSAB010000042.1 GCA_902475515.1 uncultured Eubacteriales bacterium
TGCCGTCACGGCGGAGATGGTGTCCACGCCGAAGGAATTGATCAGCCGCTGCATCAGCACCATGCCCAGGCCCACGGAGCACTGCTGCACCGAGGTGGGGATGCCCAGCCGCAATGAGGTCAGGAACATGCCCCGGTCAAAGCGGAATTCCCCCTTGTGGAACCGTGCCAGGTCCACCCTGGAAAACAGATAGACGCCTGCCAGAACAGCGGAGACCGCCTGGGCGATCACAGTGGCCCAAGCCACGCCCGCCACCGCCCAGAACCGGACAAAGATCAGATCCAGCACAATGTTCAGCACCGTAGACACCAGCAGGAAGTACATGGTGGAGCGGCTGTCGCCGATGGAGCGCAAAATGGCCGCGAAAGTATTGTAGGCAAACTGAAACACCAGCCCCAAGCAGTAAATGCGGAGGTACAAAAGCGCATCCGGCAGGATGGCCCCGTCTGCCCGCAGCAGTCCCGCCAGCAGGGGCCGGCTCAGGGCGATGCCCAATATGGTGATCAGGACCCCCGCACCCAGCAGGGTGAAGCAGGCAGTAGAGAGATTCCTGCGGAAGCTGTCCTGGTTTTTGGCACCGAAGAACTGGGCGGCCATAATGCCCACGCCGTTGGTAAGCCCCATGGCCAGTGCCAGCAGCAGAAATGTAATGGGGAAACTGGTGCCCACCGAAGCCAGCGCGTTTTGCCCGGCAAAATTACCCACAATGAGGCTGTCTGCCAGAGAATAGATCTGCTGCAGCAGATTGCCAACCATCAGCGGCAGGGTAAAGGCAAGGATGAGCTTCCATTCCTTGCCCTGGGTCATATCTTTTGCCATATATGTGTTCCTCCTCGGGTATTTCCATGTGTATAAATCATAAAGGGACGCCGAAATTTTGGCGCCCCTTTATGGTATCACAGATTTTGCAAAAAGAAAACGATTTACTTGATAATTCTCAGCCGCAGCACGCCGTCCAGGGCACGAACATGGGAGAGGGTCTCCTGGGTGATGACCTGCCCCAGATCGATCAGAGTGTAGGCGTAGTCGCCCCGGGATTTGTTGGTCATGTTCTCGATGTTGGCGCCTTCGTCGGAAAGGAGGGTGGAGATATTGGAGATCATCTTGGGGATGTTCCGGTGGATGATGCCCAGCCGAGCCATGCCAGAGCGGGGCATTTCCACATTGGGCATATTCACAGAGTTGCGGATGTTGCCCGTGGACAGATACTCCCGCAGCTCCTGGGCGGCCATGATGGCGCAGTTCTCCTCACTCTCGGGGGTGGAGGCGCCCAAATGGGGAATGGTGATGACCCCGGGCTTGCCCACCAGGTCGTTGTTGGGGAAATCGGTGACGTACCGGGCCACTTTGCCGCTCTCCAGGGCAGCGAGCATATCGGCGTCGTCCACAAGTCCGCCCCGGGCCAGGTTGATGATGCGCACCCCGTGGCGCATGGAGGAGATGGAGGTCTCGTCGATCATGCCCTTGGTGGAGGGCAGCAGGGGGGAATGGATGGTGATATAGTCGCTCATCTCGTAGATGGTCTTCAGGTCCACGACCTTCACGGAGGAATCCAGGGTCAGGGCGTTCTGCACGGACAGATAGGGATCGTAGCCGTAGACGTTCATGCCCAGCTTGGTGCAGGCGTTTGCCACCTTGACGCCCACGGCGCCCAGACCGATGACGCCCAGGTTCTTGCCCAGAAGCTCCGGACCCACAAACTGGCTCTTGCCCTTTTCCACCAGCTTTTCTACGTCTCCCTCGATGGAGCCGCACCAGGCGATGCCGTCCACGATCTTCCGCGAAGCAAGAAGCAGCGAGCAGATCACTAGTTCCTTGACGGCGTTGGCATTGGCGCCGGGGGTGTTGAACACCACGATGCCCGCCTCCGCGCACTTATCCAGGGGGATGTTATTGGTGCCGGCCCCCGCCCGGGCGATGGCCCGGAGGTTGGAACCAAACTCCATCTCGTGCATATCCGCCGAACGGACCAGAATGCCGTCGGGATTCTCGCACTCATTTGCCACGGTGAAGTCCTTGGGGTCCAGCTGATTCAGCCCCAGGGGCGAGATTTTATTTAAGGTTTGAATGGTATACATGAAGAACTACCTGCTTTCTTAATTGTTTTTATCAAAAGACTTGATGAAGTCGCAAAGCTTTTCTACGCCCTCCGCGTCGTCGCAAAGTCCGCTCTGTTCGGGCCTCCCTACGGTCAGCCCTCACCCGCTCCCTTGCTCCTCCTTTCCAATCACGACCCGCTTCGCTGGGCTCGTGATTGGTGAATCAGTTTTCTCGATCGAACTTGCGAATGAAATCACACAGCTTCTCCACACCCTCCATGGGCATGGCGTTGTAGATGGAGGCCCGCATGCCGCCGACCTTCCGGTGGCCCTTGAGGTTACTGAAGCCCGCGGCCACGGATTCAGACACGAATTTGGCGTCCAGATCGGCGTTTCCGGTGCGGAAGGTTACATTCATATCCGACCGGGAACCGGGCTTTGCGGCGGCGGTAAACAGCTTGGAATTGTCGATCACATCATAAAGAAGCTGGGCCTTTTGATGCTTGATCTTCTCCATGCCGGCAATACCGCCCTGCTCCTCCAGCCAGTCAAGGACCAGCCCCAACATATAAATGCACCAGCAGGGGGGCGTGTTGTACATGGAATCCTTCTCGATCATGGTCTGATAGTTCATCATCAGGGGCGTGTAGGGAAGCTCGCTGCCCGCCAGGTCCTCCCGGATGATGACCACCGTCAATCCCGCAGGCGCCATGTTCTTCTGTGCTCCAGCGAAGATAATGCCGTATTTACTCACATCCACCTGCCGGGAGAGAATGTCCGAGGACATGTCGCACACCAGGGGCACGCTGCCCGTCTCGGGCACATACTGCCACTCGGTGCCGTAGATGGTGTTGTTGGCGCAGTAGTAGAAGTAGGAAGCGTCGGGGGACAGCACCAGCTGATCCTGGGTGGGGATATAGGTGAAATCCTGATCTTCCGAGGAGGCGGCCACATGGATGTCGCCGTACTTTTTCGCTTCCTTATAGGCGATGGAGGCGAAGTTGCCGGTGACGGCGTAGTCCGCCTTGCCGGTCTTGCCAATGAGGTTCAGGGGCACCATGGAAAACTGCGAGGACGCGCCGCCCTGGAGAAAGAGGATCTTGTAGCCCTCGGGGATGTTCATGAGCTTCCGGAGCTTTTCCTGGGTGTCGTCAAAGATCTTCTGGAAGGTTTTAGATCGGTGACTCATCTCCATGACGGACATGCCGCTGCCGCCGTAATTCATCATGTCCTTTGCCGCTTTTTCCAGCGCCGAAAGGGGGAGCATACTGGGACCGGCGGAGAAATTGTAGATACGATCATAAGCTGCCATAGATAGGTCACTCCTAATATAATTTGTACGCTGCCGGAAAAACAAATGTCCGCGACAGACGTGATACCCTTTATTATAGTAAAGCATTCCACCGTTGTCAATGAAAGGAGCATAGGGGAAATACCCAAAGATATGGTTGAAACGGGCCACAATTTAGTGCTATAATATAGTATATGTTTCAAAAAGCACACGCCGGCCCTGCGGGCCGGGCGAGGGGGATGGATAGCCATGCAAATTGCGGCGCTGCGGGACCTGCTGGAAGCTCAGGTGCTCTGCGGCGAGGACCGGTTGGAAGACGAGATCTCCACGGTGTTCGCCAGCGACATGATGAGCGATGTGCTGGCATGTCCCGACGAAATACACTGTCTTTTGACGGGGCTGATCAATCAGCAGGTGATCCGCACGGCGGCTCATATGTAAGCTTCACTGTTTCCAAATTGTGGCCCGTTTCAACCGGCGGATATGATGGACATTGGCGTTGTGGTGTTCGTCCGGGGCAAATGTCCCCCGGAGGAAGTGGTGGAGATGGCCCGCCAGCGGGACATGGCCGTGTTACTGACACGATGCAGGATGTTCAGCGCCTGCGGCCGGATGTATGAGTCCGGCATCGGCGCGCGTTAAGGAGGTTGCACATGGAAACAGTGAAGCTTACATATGAGATCGACGGCGAGAATTTTTCCGCGGCGGGGGAGGCCTCCACGGCGGTAAAGCGGGTGCTGAAAAAGCTCAAGCTGCCCCCGGCCATCGTCCGGCGGGCGGTGGTGTGCATGTATGAGGGCGAGATCAACATGGTCATCCACGCTGACGGCGGCGAGGCGTTTTTGGAGGTGGATGAGGAGAAGATCCAAATTGTCTTGAAGGACAGGGGCCCCGGCATCCCGGATATCGACAAGGCCATGGAGGAGGGCTGGTCTACGGCGTCCTCCAGCGTGCGGGCCATGGGATTCGGCGCGGGCATGGGCCTTCCGAACATGAAGCGCAACGCGGACGACATGCAGATCGAAACAGAGCTCGGCGTGGGCACGACAGTGACCATGACCATAAACATCGGTGGTGAGGAAGCGTGAACCATTCGGTCATCTTTGACAAGGACCGCTGCACAGGCTGCACGGCCTGCGTGAAGGTCTGCCCCACGGAGGCCATCCGGGTCACCCGCAGCAAGGCTGTGATCTACAACGACCGCTGCATCGACTGCGGTCGGTGTGTCAGCGTATGCCCCCATCACGCCTATTCGGTGAAGTCCGACACGCTGGATAAGCTGAAAGACTACAAATACAATATTGTCATCCCCGACACCATTTTTTACGGACAGTTCAAGAACCTCTATGATATGAACATCGTCAATGAGGGCCTTTTGAAGCTGGGCTTTGACGAGGTGTGGCCCGCGGCGGTGGGGGCGGAAATGCTCTCGGACCTGTGGAAGAAAAACGGGGAGACCGTGTTTGACGAGGATATGACCCGCATCAGCTCGGAGTGCCCGGCGGTGGTGCGGCTGATCGCCATGGAATATCAGGAATTGATCCCCAATGTGGTGGATTCCCTTTCGGCCATTGAGCTGACGGCGGTGACGGCCCGGAAGGCGGCGGTGGAAAAAACGGGGCTTTCGCCCGAAGAAATCGGAATTGGCCTGATCTCCCCCTGCCCGGCCAAAAATACCCGGGTGTATTTTCCCATTGGCCTGGAGCAGCGGGTGGTGGACTATGCCCTGTCCATCCAGGATGTGTATGTGAAGCTGCTTTCGCCCATGAAGGAAGTGGCGGAGCCGGGGGACCATGTAAAAAGCGGAAAGCTGGGCCTCAGCTGGGGCCGCAGCGGCGGCATGAGCGACATGTTCCCGGACCGGGAGGCCCTGGCGGTGGACGGGACGGAGAACGTCCTGCGCATCCTCAGCGAGATCGAGGACGAGAAGCTCAGCGAGGCGGAGCTGGTGGAGACGGCCATCTGCACCCAGGGCTGCTTCGGCGGCTGCCTGACGGTGGAAAATCCCTTTACGGCCAAGCTCCATATGCGGCGGCTGACCGAGAACCTCCCGGCCCAGAACCTCACCATGCCTGCGGAGATGGAGGACAAGACCAAGTGGGACTTTGAGCTGGAGGAGATCGACACGGAGATCGCCGATTCCATTGCCCAGGCTCTCCAGATTGAGGCGGCGGCGGAGCGGCTCTACAAGACCCTGCCGAAGTTCGACTGCGGCAACTGCGGCGCGCCCTCCTGCCGGGCCTTTTCCCGGGATGTGGCGGAGGGCTTCGCCGACGAGGGCGACTGCATATTCAACATCATCCGGGCCATGCGGGACGGACGGGATCACGAGGATGAATCCGATGAATTTGTGCCGCCTCCCTACCGGAAACCCCTGGATTAGAAAGAAAGGAGCGCTTCAAATGACTGTGAAAGAGCTTTGCGATAAGCTGGAGCTGAAGATATTCTATATGGAGGAAGAAGACCGGGAGATCGAGGGGGTCTACTGCGGCGACCTTCTCAGCTGGGTCATGGGCAAATGCCCGGCGGACACGGCCTGGATCACCATTATGTCCAACCAGAATGTGGCGGCGGTGGCGGTTCTGTGCGACACGGCCTGCACCATCCTCAGCGAAGGGGTCAGCCCCGACGAGGAGCTTTTGGAGCGGGCGGAGAAGCAGGGGGTCACCCTGCTGGGAAGCGACCTGGACGAATACCAGCTGTGCTGGAAGCTCAAAGAAGTCTTAGGATGAAGGTCTACTACGATCTGCACATGCACTCCTGCCTTTCTCCCTGCGGGGCGGACGACATGACCCCCAACAATCTGGTGAATATGGCGGCCCTGGCGGGGCTCCAGGTCATTGCCGTTTCGGATCACAACACCACGAAGAACGTGCCCGCGGCCATGGAAGTGGGAAAGGCCGCAGGGGTTTTGGTGGTGCCGGCCATGGAGCTGACCACCAAAGAGGACATCCATGTGCTGTGCCTGCTTCCCGATGTGGAAAAGGCGGAGGCATTGCGGCAGTATGTTTATGGGAAGCTCCCCCAGCGGAAGAACCGGCCGAAGGCATTTGGCCATCAGTATGTGATGGATGAAAACGACGAGATCATCGAGGAGGAGGAACAACTCCTCTCCTTTGGCGCGGACATCGGCATTTACGAGGTGCGGCAACTGCTCACGGACTTCGGCGGACTGGCGGTGCCGGCGCACATTGACCGGGCCAGTTATTCGCTGATCGGGGTCATGGGTCTGGTGGATACGGAGATGGGTTTTTCCGTCTATGAAACGACCATAGACTGCGACCGGGCGGCACTGACGGAGAAATACCGGTTTGACGGTGGGTTTATCTCCAATTCCGACGCACATGATCTCACGGCCATCCGGGATGCGGAGCGGGTGCTGGAGGTTGAGGAGCTCTCGGCGGCGGCGGTGATCGAGGCCGTGCGGGGGCTGGGGGGATAACTCTGCCGGATTTAGTTGGTCAGGGCTTCGGCCAGGAGCTTTACAGCCAGGGAGAAGCCCTGATAGAACATTTCTTCTGTGTCTTCCACATAGGTTCGGTTCACTTCGGACATGAAATCGTTGAATGCCTTTTCCAGCTCCGGTGACTGGGCGGCAAGACGGCTGAAAAAGGGCTCCCGGGGTAAGGGGTAGTTTCGTTCTGCTTGGGGGTCCAGGCCACCGTAGTACAGTTGTTGCAGGGTAGATTTCATAATTATCAACTCCTAAGGTTTGGATGGGTACATTATATCCCCTAATTAGGGGAATGTCAATAGAAACTCCCTTATTTGGGGGATAAAAGGCGGTGCTCCGTAATGGAGAATGAGTATAACTCGCAGGAAATTGCCACCAGAATCAAGGCAAGAGCAAAAGAACAAAACAGGAAAATTGGTGAAGTTCTTGCCTCTTGCGGACTTGGCAAAAATACGGTTTCTAAAATCAGCACAGGAACCGATATTTTGACACTAAACTTTGCAAAGATTGCCGATTACCTGGACTGTTCCGTGGACTACCTCTTGGGGCGGACGGAGAATCCGGAGGTAAATCAATAGAAAGTGGCACCCAAACCGTCCTCTTTGGGCTGCGCCCGCAGGCGCGTTTCGGAGGCCAACTGGCCGAAGGCCGGCTCTTAGGCCGGAGATAAGGTGGCAGGGCGAAGCTGTGACGGATGAAGAGCGGCAGGCAGAAGCGATACCGGAAAGACTTCGGTGAATACACAGCACGGGCCGATGTGGGCATCGGCCCCTACAGAGGAAAAGAAACAGAGAAAGAAGAGGAATAATCAAATGTCAATCTTTCGGCGGTTTGTATCCTACTACAAGCCTTATAAGAAGTTCTTTTTTATGGACATGCTCTGCGCCGTTTTGCTGTGCATCATCGATTTGGCGTTTCCACAGATCCTCCGGTGGCTGCCGGAGGGCTTGTTTTCGGGGTCGGCGGAATCCATTCTGTCGGCCTTAAAGTGGCTGTTTCCGGCGTTGCTGGGATGGTATCTCCTCCGGGGACTGTGCCAGTTCTATGTGACCTCCTACGGCCACATCATGGGCACCCGCATGGAGACGGATATGCGGCAGGACCTGTTTGACAAATACATGAGCCTGAGCTATTCCTACTACGACCGGAACAACACCGGCGAGATGATGAGCCGCCTGGTGACAGACCTGTTCGATATCTCGGAGCTGGCCCATCACGGGCCGGAAAATCTGCTGATGTGCTCCCTGAAAATACTGGGCAGCTTTGTGCTGCTGCTGTGCATCAACGTGCCCATGACCCTGTGCCTGATGGTGGTGGTGCTGATCCTGGTGGTATTCACAGTGCTGCGGCAGACCCGGATGCAGAAGATCTTTACGGATAACCGGGAACGGATCGCCGACGTGAATGCCGGGGTGCAGAACTCCCTGGCAGGCATCCGGGTGGTGAAGACCTTTGCGGCGGAGCAGGGGGAACGGGAGACCTTCCACAGTTCCAACGGCCGCTACCGGAAGTCGAAGGAAAAGAGCTATATGGCCATGGGCATCTTCCACGGGGGCAGCCACTTCCTCCAGGGAATGCTGTATGTGGTGATGCTGGTGTCCGGCGGATTTTTCATTGCCCGGGGACAGCTCGACTATACGGACCTGGCCATTTATGCCCTGTACATCGGCATTTTCATCACGCCCATCGGCCAGCTCATGGACTTTACGGAGATGCTCCAAAAGGGCTATGCGGGCTTCAAGCGCTTTGCTCAGATCATCGAGACGGAGCCGGATATTGTGGAAAAGCCCGACGCGGTGGCGCTGACGGACGTGAAAGGGGACCTGACCTATCAGGATGTGACCTTTTTCTATACGGAAACTGAGCCGGTGCTGAGCCACCTGAATATCCACATTCCCGCCGGGTTCTCCCGCACGGACCCGGCAAAGATATACACA
>CABSAB010000043.1 GCA_902475515.1 uncultured Eubacteriales bacterium
GGAGTGAATATGTTTTATTTGCGGTGTTGCTCCTTTTAGAAACACTTGTATTGTATTTGTTTACACGACTGTTCTTGAGGGGCTGCATGATTGAAAACGGCTATAATGGGAAAAAAACACCGGCAAATAGAGCGGAAGGCAAAGGAACAAAGCTTTCTGGACAGATTGTTGTTTCGCGCTGTTTATAGCGAGGCAACCCAGAATTTTTTGGGGTAGAGTTTTTGTACATATACAACGTTATTTGCCTGTTTCTCAGTTTGTGTGAAATACCGCTTTTTTCAGTCTGTGTTCTAAGCACAGCGGATTGGATTTTACTTATATGTTATGGTATTCCATTTGCGTATACATTGATTGCTTTGAGCTTAACATTAGTATGGGATAAAGATCATATGAGTTTTTTCCCGAAAGGTGAGTGGGTGTCCAATCTCTTTTTTGTCATGTTAATGACCGTTGCCGTTTTTCTTTGGTTATTGCGTTAATTTTGCACCTGAGAAAGCTACCTTGACCGTTTTGATTAGGACGGTCAAGATGGCTGGGGCAGCGTGATACCTGGAGCCGGTATGCGATGCAGCGGTAGCGGGTACAAGCATTTCAAGCTGGGTTAGCTCATGGTTTCGTCGTCGCTCCCGAAAAAATAGTCGTGGCATAGAAAGGAACTGCTTTGAGAACGGTTGATATCATGCGCTGTTGCCTTGCCCATCTGCTTATGTGCGGTGGTTTTTTAGGCACAACAAAGATTCTGGCTCGTGATGTTGGGATTAAAGAAAAGTATTACCCAAAGCATTATGTGGTGCCGTGCGGTTTTATCCGCAGACAATTTCATCTGACGAAACAGAAGATTTTAAAGTTTAGTTATTTTGAATACTTTGCAATTGATCTTTTTTCTGTGATTTTTATGATTGAAATTATAGCCTGGGCGATTGGCAATAGTGCTTTGGGGATATTCCTATTCAAGGTGAAATTGTGCTTTTTGGGGTTAGAACTAGTGGCTTTTTTAATATTATACTGTATATATCGAAAGTAATTTGAAATGCGATTCGGTTTTCGCCTGTGACCAACGGGAATGCCCTTGGGTGCGGGCGGGGCGAGGGATGTTCTGAAAAATAGTGCATCGCATAGTGTGCTATAAACACAAAAGAATCCCCGGTATTCGTTCGGAATACCGGGGATTTTGCTTATTTATGACGGTTTTGTGCACAGAAAAGTGCTGGCTTTTTGGCGTTTTTGGAGGCTGGCTCCTCCGTTGACCCCTTAGCGTTCCGTCTGCTGCGGTTATTGAATTTCCAAGCGGCGGGAAGTGGGCGTGACCACGGTTTTCTTAGGCAGCTCCAACTTCAGTATGCCGTTTTCGTAAGCAGCGGAAATTTGATCCTCGGCAATCTGAGAAATGTCAAAGCTCCGGCTGTAAGAGCCGTAATAGCGTTCGCGGCGGAGATAGTTCCCCTGATCGTCCTGCTGGCTGTCCTCGGATTTGCGTTCTGCCTGAATGGTCAGGCGGTCTCCTTCCACGTCAATGTGGATGTCCTCTTTCTGGAATCCCGGAAGTTCCGCCTCCAGTGTGTAGTGGTCGCCGTTATCCTGCACATCCGTGCGGAAGCTCTGCAGGGAGGTGTCCCCGAAAAAGCTGCGGGTCATTTTGTCCATTTCATAAAATGGGTTCATCATGGATTTGGTGAAAGGCATCAGTTCAAACATAATTGGTTCCTCCTTAAATTGAGTTGGTTAGAAACGTGTGCATGTGTGTCATTGAGATTCATGGGAATCACGTTCCTTTCTTTTTCTTTCTGATTTCATCCTACGCCTATGTTTTGAACAATTCTTTATTCTTTTATGAATGAAATGTTAATTTTAGCACTCGATTCAATTGAGTGCTAAAAAATGAGGGGCGGAATGACGTTCGTGAAGCTGTTGCCTGTTTTGATGGATCGGCTTGCATCCATGGTGTTGCGAAAATGAAGAAAACAGCTTATCCCGTTTTGCCGCCAAAAACGAAAAAATAATGAAAATAGGGTAGTTTTCTACGGATCACACCGGTAACTGCCGAAAGCCCGGATCCACCCAATGGCTTGCAGCCCTGCGCATGGAATGCCGCGATCCTGCCCATCCTGATAGTATCAAAACCGACTGAGGAGTGGATGATCGTATGCCGAACCGTCTCAAACAGGAAACAAGCCCCTATCTGCAGCAGCACGCGGAAAATCCCGTGGACTGGTATCCTTGGTGCCAGGCGGCCTTTGACAAGGCCAAAGCGGAGGACAAGCCGGTGTTTTTGAGCATTGGCTACAGCACCTGCCACTGGTGCCATGTGATGGCGCATGAGAGCTTTGAGAACCCCGAGATTGCCGGGCGCTTGAACCGGACCTTTGTTTCCGTCAAGGTGGACCGGGAGGAACGGCCGGATATCGACAGCGTATATATGTCTGTGTGTCAGGCCTTTACCGGCAGCGGCGGCTGGCCCATGAGCATTTTTATGACATGGGATCAAAAGCCGTTTTTCGCAGGCACCTATTTCCCGCCCCGGTCCCGGTGGGGGACGCCGGGCTTTTCGGACCTGCTGGCGGCCGTCGAAAAGCAGTGGAAGGAAAACCGCACGGGGCTGCTGCAGTCGGCCGAACAGGTGATCGATGCATTGCGGGAAACAGCGCCCGTGCCGGATGCCGGGGATGCGCGGCAGCTTGCGGAAACCGCTGTGCGGCTGTTTGAACGCAGCTTTGACCGGATCTGGGGCGGCTTCGGCGCCGCGCCCAAGTTTCCAACGCCCCACAATCTGCTGTTTTTGATGCTGTATGCCAAGCAGAACGGGAACGCTCCTGCCATGGAAATGGCGGAAAAGACCCTGGAGCAGATGCGAAAAGGCGGCCTGTTTGACCAGATCGGCGGAGGATTTGCCCGGTATTCCACAGACCGGCAATTCCTGGTGCCCCATTTTGAGAAGATGCTCTATGACAATGCGTGGCTCATGATGGCATATGCTGTGGCCTATCATCTGACCGGAAAACCCCTGTATCTGGAGACCGCGGAGGATACCGCTGCGTATATCCTCCGGGAAATGACGGCCGGGGACGGCGGATTTTACAGCGCCCAGGACGCCGACAGCGAAGGGGTGGAGGGGAAATATTATACCTTTACCCATCCGGAGATAGTAAGCGTCCTGGGAGAGGACCGGGGCACGCGCTTTGCCCAGGCGTTTGATATCACGCCCGAGGGAAATTTTGAGGGGAAAAACATTCCCAATCTGCTGAAAAGTGGCGACATTCCAAGGGATTTTCAAGCAGAAAAGCAAACCCTGTGGGAATACCGGAAACAGCGGGGCAGGCTCCATGTGGATGATAAGGTGCTCACGGCCTGGAATGCCATGGCCATCGGTGCGCTGGCCATGCTGTACAGGCTCTCCGGACAGGCGCGGTATCTCCAGGCTGCCGTGACGGCACAGGCGTTTCTGGAAACGCATTTGGAGGCGGATGGACGGCTGTACACGAGCTTTTGCGGCGGACGGCATTCCGCCCAGGGGGTCCTGGATGATTATGCCTACGAGACCGCCGCACTGCTGGAGCTCTACAGTGCCACATTGGAGCAGGGGTATCTGGACCGGGCGGAGCGCCTTTGCGCGGAGGCTGTCCGGCGGTTTTCGGACGGAAAAAACGGCGGTTTCTGCCTCAGTGAGACGGCGGAGCTGTTTCTGAATCCCAAGGAGACCTACGATGGCGCTGTACCCAGCGGGAACTCCATGATGGCCTATAATTTTGTGCGGCTGTACCGACTGACACAGCGGGAGGAGTACCGGGCCCTGGCGGAAAAGCAGCTGGCGTTTTTGTCGGGTCCGGCCCGGGAGAATCCCATGGGGCACGGGATGTTCCTGCTGGCAAAGCTTTTGCATGACGCGCCGCCGAAGCATTTCACATTCGTTTGGGAGGACCCCGCGGAGCTGCAGTGTGCCCGGGAGCGCATGCCCTTTTGGGCGGATATTCTTGCGGTGCGGCCCAGCCGGGAATACCCCTGAAAAACGGGCGGGCCACCGTATATGCCTGCGGACCGGATGGGTGCAGGCCGCCCACCAACGAGATCACGTTTTAAGAAGAACGGACCGGTTGCAAACGGGGCGGGAAGCTTGTAAAATAAGCTGTCTGCAAAAAAACATGACATTCGCCCGAAAAAAGTCGGACCCGGACCTGAAACATTTGCTATATTGATCCCGGAGGTGAAGCAGATGAATATGCTCAAGCAGCTGAATGCCGCCATGGCGTATATCGAGGAGAATTTGTGCGCAGGATTCGACCCCGGAGAGGCGGCCAAGCTGGCGTGTGTCACCACAGACAGCTTCGAGCGGTTTTTCAGCTATATGACAGGGATGACCCTGCACGCCTATGTGCGGCGCAGGCGTCTGACCCTGGCAGCGCAGGAGCTGATGGATGGGACGGACAGTGTGCTGGCGCTGGCAATGAAATATGGCTATGACAGTGCCGACGGTTTTTCCAGAGCCTTTTACCGACAGCATGGCATCACGCCCGCGGCCTACCGCAGGCATGGCGGCCCGCTGAAGGTATATCCGCCTGCTTCGTTTCACATTACGATCAAAGGAGCAAACGAGATGAATTTTAGGATCATAGAGCTTCCGGAGACGGTGGTTTATGGCGTGTCGAAGCAGTTTGCGGGCCAGGGCTACAAGACCCGGGAGGAGCTTCGCCACACCATGTGGGCCAGCAGCGAGGACGATGTGCCCGGACAGCTCTGCGAGGGAACCTGGAATCAGGCGGGGAGCACCGCCTATGACGGTCTGTGGTATGGCGTCTGGCAGGATGGAAGGTATATGATCGCCCGGGAGCCGGCGGATGTAAAGACCGATGCCCTGGAGTGCCGGACGATCCCCGCTGGGACCTATGCGGCATTCTGGTCGGAACGGGGTGCTGTGGCCTGGGAGGAATTCCCCCAATTGTTCGAATCGATCTTCGATGCGTGGCTGCCGACCTCCGGCTACCGGCAAAGGGAGGACCTGGCCATCGAGGTGCTGCACCTGTGGACCGACCATGATCTGCGGCAAAAGAACCGCTATTTTGAGGCATGGATCCCGGTGGAGCGGATCTGACCGTAAGCCCCGGCCAAATATGGCCGGGGCTTTTTGCTGTAAGGTATGCAGAAGCTGCTGTGCCTGGGAACGGAAATATTTTCCCTTTCTTACAGTTCGCGTAAAACCATAAGGGCCAGAGAAATGAAGCCTGAAATTTACTTTTTTCACTCCTGTAGTTGCAATTTACAGGGGGTTATTGTATAATTAATCTAACTATGCTCCGATCACCACGCATTGTTCCGCCTTTTGGAGAATGCGCAGGTTTTCCAGTACATACAGGCCCTTTCGGGAATGGATGGCCGTGGCCTGGACGGCCGCCGGATTGGAGCGTATTGAAAAACCCTGTGAAATGAGGAGACGTTATGCGAAATATATCCTTTAGCCCGCCGGATATCAGCGAGCTGGAAATTGCAGAGGTCTGCGAGGCACTTCGGTCCAGCTGGATCACCACCGGACCCAGAACCAAACAGCTGGAAGAGGAATTGGCCGCTTTTTGTCATACAAATAAAGTCGTTTGCCTGAACTCCGCCACGGCGGCGGAGGAGATGAACCTCCGGGTGCTGGGCCTGGGGCCCGGGGATGAGGTCCTGGTGCCGGCCTACACCTATTCCGCCTCTGCGGCGGCGGCCATCCATGTGGGAGCCACGGTAAAGTTTATCGACTGCCAGAAGGATTCCCTGGAGATGGATTACGATCAGATGGAGCGGGCCATGACCGAACATACCAAGGCCATCGTCCCGGTGGACCTGGGGGGTGTCCTGTGCGATTATGACCGCATCTTTGCGGCGGTGGAGCAGAAGAAACGGCTGTTCCGCCCTGCGGGTGCTATTCAGGAGGCTTTGGGACGGGTTGCCGTGGTGGCGGACTGCGCCCACGGCCTGGGTGCCCACCAGAATGGGAAAGCTGCCGGTGAGATCGCGGATTTCACGTCCTTTTCGTTCCATGCTGTCAAGAATTTCACCACGGCGGAGGGCGGCGCGTCCACCTGGCGTTCCATGGCCGGGGTCGATGACGAGGAACTCTACCATACCTATCAGCTGCTGAGCCTCCACGGGCAGTCCAAGGATGCCCTGGCCAAGACCCAGCTGGGGGCCTGGGAGTACGATATTGTGGGCCCCTGGTATAAATGCAATATGACCGATATCATGGCGGCCATTGGCCTTGCGCAGATGCAGCGCTATCCGGCGCTGCTTGCCCGGCGGCGGGAGATCATTGCCCGCTACGACGCGGCGCTTTGGCCCCTGGGCGTGGAGACGCTGGCGCATGCCGGAGATGATTTTTGCAGCTCCGGGCATCTGTATCTGACGAGAGTTCCGGGGATCACCGAGCAGCAGCGCAATGAGATCATTATTCAAATGGCGGAGCTGGGTGTTTCATGCAATGTGCACTATAAGCCCCTGCCCATGATGACCGCGTATAAGAAGCTGGGCGCGGATATCCGGGATTTTCCCAATGCCTTTGCCCACTATCAAAATGAGATCACCCTGCCGCTGCACACCAAGCTCAGCGATGAGGATGTCGACTATGTGATCGACTGCTATCAGCAGGTCCTGCGCCCCTATCTGCGCGGATGCTGAGAGCGTGGGAGCAGCTGCCCGCCTCCATGCAGACCGAGGCAGTGCGGCCCTATTATGAAGCCCTGCGGCACAGGCGGGGCGGTCTGCTGTGCAAGCGGGTGTTTGATGTTGTGGCTGCGGCAGGAATGCTGGTGCTGCTGTCTCCGGTATTTTTGATCCTGGCCGTTGCCATCAAGCTGGATTCGCCGGGGCCGGTGTTCTACCGGCAGGTGCGGGTGACCCAGTACGGAAAGAGCTTCCGCATTTTCAAATTCCGCACCATGGTGGCGGATGCGGACCGGATCGGCGCTCAGGTGACAGTCAGCGGCGACAGCCGCATTACCCGGGTGGGCAAGGTGATCCGAAACTGCCGCTTGGATGAGATCGGCCAGCTGCTCAATGTGCTGGCGGGGTCCATGTCCTTTGTGGGCACCCGGCCAGAGGTGCCGAAGTACGTGGAACGGTATACGCCGGAGATGCTGGCAACGCTGCTGCTGCCGGCGGGGATCACCTCGGAGGCCAGTATCCGCTATAAGGATGAATCCGACCTGCTGGATGCGGCGGAGGATGTGGACGAGGTTTATGTGCAGCAGGTGCTGCCGGGAAAAATGTATTATAATCTGAAAGCGCTGGAAGTCTTTAGCGTTTGGAGCGAGATCCGCACTATGTTCCGCACCGTGCTGGCGGTGCTTGGGAAAAACTATGCGGATACGCAGGGACGGAGGGAATCATGAGCAGTAATATGCAGTATGAAGAGCCAATTGTGATCAAGGATCTGTGCCGGTATCTTCTGAAAAAATGGCGGCTGTTTCTGGTCGCGGCAATAGCCGGGGCGGTCTTGCTTGGTGGCTATCAGGCGGCGGTGAATCTGTTTGTGGAGCCGGAGCTGGTCATGTCAGAAGAAGAACTGCTGAACGCCGAAACAACAATAGAAACCAATGAAACGGCGCTGGTCAGCGCGAGCAAGGAAATTGCGACGCTACAGGCGGACCTGAACGAACTGTATAAGCTGCAGCGGGAATACGACAGCATTGCCGAAGCCCTTGCAGAAAAGGGCCTTTCGGATACACAGACCATATCCGCAAGGCTGGAGCTGGACGAAAAGAAGGCATCGGTCCAGGCGCAGATCAGCAGCAAAAGACAGCGGATCCGGACCCTCAATGATGATATATTTAAACGCGAGCGGGACAATACCGAACTGCTGGCGAAAACGGAGGAAACGGCGTCCCATTCGCTGACCAGTGGCGTGGCGGCAAAGGTGTTTGTTGGTGCGGTGCTGGGGCTCGTACTGATGTTTGCGGGACTGTTCCTGCGCTATTACTTTGATAAGGCCCTGCGCAGTCCAGACAGCCTTACCGTCCGGTTTGGGCTTCCGCTGCTGGGATCGCTGTATGAGGCGGCGCCCGGCAGAGGCAAAGAGCCTGTTGATGCCCAGCGGCAGTGCGCCGCAGCAGCCGCAAAGATCCAGTTGCTGGCCGGAGAGGACCGGGTGCTGTTGGTGACGGGAACGGTGCAGACAGAGGCCCTTGAGACCGTATGCGCGGCCCTGCGGGCCAATTTGCCGGGCTATGAGCTGCTGCTGTCGGAAAATCCGGTGGAGCATCCCGAACTGCTGCTTCAGAAGAAACCCTGCAGATTGGTGCTGGTGGAGAAGGTCCACGGAACGAATGTGGACGATTTGCAGCGGCTGCTGGAGTTTTTGCATATCAGCGATACCCCTGTGGTCGGCGCGATCGCCGTTTGATCGAAGCGGTATGGCGGCGTACCCGGAGACAGAAAATCGCAGAAAACGGTCCCCGGTGCACTTGGGCGTGAACGTTGCTTCTCTATGCCGGGGATGTGTGGGGACCGGAAATAGATACGATCGCCATGTCAGACGAACTGGAGATCCACGGTGGATGAAATGTTTTGCGCAGCATAGGCGGGCCGAAAAAATTCCGGATCGTCCTTTCCATATACCGTCA
>CABSAB010000044.1 GCA_902475515.1 uncultured Eubacteriales bacterium
TCGGCGTGTGCTGCCGGGCTAGAAGCGGGGTCATGGCGGTATAGACTTCCCCATCCACTGTGATGGTTCCGCCATCAGGCGCGTGGGCGCCTGTGATCGTCTTGATAAAGGTAGATTTTCCGGCGCCGTTCTCACCGATCAGGGCGTGGACCTCGCCGGGATAAAAGTCAATGGAAACCTTGTTCAGGGCCACAACGCCCGGGTATACTTTCATAATGTCCTTCAGGGACAGTATCGCTTTCTTTTCTTCCAAACAGAACGCCTCCCATTACCGGACAGATGTCCGGCGGATGCAGATTTTCCCAGAAAAGGAGGCGGCGCAATGTACGCACGCGCCGCCCCCTCCAAAGCTCCGATGTTCGATTACTTCTTGTACTCTGCGGCGGGGTTCTCATCGCCCATGGACCAGGTGGCGCTGAAGCCATCCACAGTCACAGCGGTGATGGTGTCGTAGTAGGTCTCGCCGTAGGTCCACTCATAGCCCTCGATGCCGCACACGCCCAGCAGCTCCTCGGCCAGCTTGGCGCCGGTGCGCAGGGGCGGGATGATCACGTCGGGGCTGTAGTTCTTGGCAAAGGGCTCCAGAGCGTCGTAGCCCTTGCCGGTCTCCTCCTTGGCCTGATCGCCATAGGGGATGGCAGGGTCGCCGTAGGTGGCATAGCCCTTGATGGCGGTGGAGGAAGCATCCTTCTCCGCACCCTCGTACAGGCCCTTGAAGGTGTCGTCCTCGGCGTAGCAGGGAGCCACGAAGTAGTCCGCCATATCCAGCTTGTTCTGCTCACAGTGATCCTGGATGGCATTGGCGATGCCCATAGCCTGCTCCGGCTCGTAGGCCACGAAGATGTGGCAGTCGGGGTTGGCGTTCAGCACAGCCTGGGCGTTGTTGAACGCAACGTTCAGAGAGCCGTCCTGGCCGTAAGCGGTGGTCTCGGAAACCAGCGCCAGGGTCTCGGACTTCTCCACGGTGCCCTTAATGGCATTGGAGCGGTACACACCATCAGCAATATCGTAGTAGGTGTCGATGGCCACCTCATACTTGCCGTCGGCATTCTTCGGCACGTTGGCGCCGGAGTGCTCGGCCCAGTATTCCGCCGCCTGAACGGCATACATACCGGTGATCTCATATGCGGTATACACGCAGCCGCCGATGGTGTAATCGGTGGGCTGTGCGCCCAGATACACAACAGCGATGCCTGCGTCAGTGGCCTGCTGTACAACGTCCTTGAGCATTTCCACGCTCATGGCGGCAATCATCAGCGCGCCCACGTTGCCGGCGGCGATGGCCTGCTCCACGAACTGGACCTGGTTGCCGGGGTTGCCCTGGGCATCCTTCTTCACATAAGTAAAGCCCTCTGCCTCCATCACAGCGCCCATGGCGTCGTTGATCATCACAAGACCCTCGGCGGCAGTGGTGGGCAGGATGGACCAGACTTCCTTCTGGCCGTTCCAGGTGAAGTTGACAGACTCGGCAGGTGCCTCGGCAGTGCTGCCATTCTCAGCGGGGGCGTTCTCTGCGGGAGCATTCTCCGCAGGCGCCGCGCTCTCCGCAGAAGATGCGGAGGTACCGCAGCCGGCGAATACCGCCACCATCATGGAGATGGCCAGCAGCATAGCAAGCAGTTTTTTCATATTCTTCATTCCTTCCCAGTTGCGTCATTCGCAAACATATTCTTGAAACATTTGTGTTTCAATGTGGTAATTCTAATCCCATATGGCCAAATAGTCAAGTGGATTTCCAGGGAAAACTGGTCGTTTTTCACAATAAATTCACACGGAAAGCCACTTTTTGTGCTCCGCCCCTCCAATTTGTGCCTCCACCCGGTTTTTGTGCCGGGCTGGACTGCTTTTGTGCGCAGGGGGTGGACACATCTGCCCCTCTGCTCAGCGGCTGAGCGCCAGGGTGAAGGTAAAGGTGGTCCGGCCATCCCGGGATGTGACGGTGATATCCTCCCCGTGGCTTCCCAGGATCGTCTTGACAATATACAGGCCCAGTCCCACACCGTCCTTGTGCTCCGAGCGGCTCTTGTCAGATTTGTGGAACCGGTCGAATACCAGCGGCAGCTCCTCCGGGGGGATCTCCGGCCCGGTGTCTGCCACACTGATCAGGGCCTTCCCGCCGGAGACCGCCACCGTCAGCAGAAACGGCGTACCGGCCTCGGCGAATTTCACCCCGTTGTCGATGAGGTTGTAGATCACCTGGGTGATGGCGTCCTCGTTGGCCATCACATAGACCGCCTTTTCGGGCATATTCACCTGGACGTCCAGTTGCTTTTCCTCGATTTTCTGCTCAAAGGTCAGCAGTGTCCGGCCCAATGTCTCCGTCACATCGAAGCGGGCCTTGCCGATCTCCTCGCCGGTGGACTTGAGCCGGGAAATATCCAGCATACTCCGCACCAGCCGGGAAAGGCGCTTGACCTCGTCTGAGACGGTCCGCATATAATAAGCGTGCTTTTCCCTGGGGATGGTCCCGTCCAGCATACCGTCCATAAAGCCCGCGATGGTGGTCATGGGGGTCTTGAGCTCGTGGCTTACGTTGGAGACGAACTCCTGCCGCAGGGCCTCGGAGCGCTCCAGGCTTCCGGCCATGTTGTTAAAGGCCGTGGCCAGCTCCGCCACCTCGTCGCCCGCGCCCATGGGGTTGATCCGGGCGGAGAAATCTCCGTGGGCAAACTGTCTGGCCGCCTTACTGAGCTCCCGCAGGGTCTCGGTCTGCCGCCGGGTGATGACCACGGTGGCCACCAGTGACACCAGCAGCACCACAATGGCCGTAAACAGAAACAGCCCCACAATGCGGCTCATCATCTCACTCATGTCCCGGGTCGCTGTGGACACCACCACATAGCCCAGATGCGCCTGGGAATCCGCCGCATAGATAGGCAGTCCGTACAAATACCGCTCATCCTCGTAGACTCCCTCCAGCACGCCCGTGGCATAGACATAGCCATCCTCCTGAAGCTTTTCCAGAAAAGACTCGCCCAGCTGCTTTCCCACATGGCCGCAATGGAAAGCTTCGCAGGAGCAAAGCACCAGGGTGCCGGTCTGGTCCGCCAGGACCACATCGGTGTCAGAGACGCTGGCGCCGTAGCTGACGCTCAGCTGCAGCTCCCAGTCGTTTTCCACCGACAGGGCAGGCTGGGCCCCCACATAGGCCGCCACCGCCGAGGCGTTGGTGGAAAGCGACGTTTTCTCCTCCCGGAGCATATAATTATAGAAGAGGCTGGTAAAGCTGCACCCCAGCAGCACAAAGCTCAGCAGGATCATCCCCGCTGTCAGCCCAAACTGCCGGGAAAAAGAGGTTCTCATTGAGTGTTCACCTCGAACTTATATCCCACGCCCCAGACGGTCTTCAGCTCCCACTGGTCGGAAACGCCCTCCAGCTTCTCGCGCAGGCGCTTGATGTGCACGTCCACCGTGCGGCTGTCTCCGAAATAGTCAAAGCCCCAAACCTCGTCCAGCAGCTGATTCCGGGTGTATACCCGGTTGGGGCTGGAGGCCAGGTGGAACAGAAGCTCCATCTCCTTGGGGGGCGTGTCCACCTTTTTTCCATCCACGGTCAGCTCAAAGGCGTCCATGTCGATGACCAGCTTGTCAAAGGATAGCTGCCGCTTGGCCGGGGCGCCGTCGCTGGTGCGGCGCAGCACCGCCTCCACCCGGGCCAGCACCTCCCGGGCTTCAAAGGGCTTGGTCACATAGTCGTCGGCCCCCAGCTTGAGGCCGTTTACCTTGTCGCCCGTTTCGCCCTTGGCGGTGAGCATGATCACAGGGGTCTTGGATTCCTGCCGAATGTTCCGCAGGACCTCCCAGCCGTCCATCACCGGCAGCATGATGTCCAGCAGCACCAGATCCGGCCGCAGGGCCCGGAACTGCTCCACGCCGGCTCCGCCGTCCGGAGCAATGGCCGTGTGGTAGCCCTCTTTTTCCAGATACAGATGTAACAGATCCGCAATGTTGGGATCATCTTCTATGATCAAAACAGTGGTTGGCATATCCATTCCTCCTATTGTATCGGTTGCTTCCGTTTCATTATAGCCGAAAAAATCAAACATGGGTGAAATTTTTGTGAATACTCCCCCCAAATCTTGGGCATTCTTATAGTAGATTATCAGGAAGGAGGACGCTTTGTAATGAATCTACTGTTTTTTGTGCTGGGCTGCATGTTTGGCGGCCTCATCGGCGTTTCGGCCCTGGCACTGCTCCAGGCGGGCGCGGTGAGAGAGTGAGGCGCAAAGATCGCTCTTACCGCACCGTTTCTCCGTTGAGCACCGCCTCCATCAGGGTGTCGCCCTGATAGGTAAGCTTCAGCGAGAAGAACGGGGCGTTTGCCTCCAGCAGGTCCAGGAAGATGTGGTCCCCCTCCCACAGCGGGAGCGTCCGGACCTTTTCCCTGGGGACCCACTCCAGCGTGCCCTCATCGCACTCCCGCAGGGTGCCGGAGAAGCGGTCCGCCCAGAACAAATGCATATATTCCGTCGGATATCGGTCTGATATAAACGTCACAAGCCCCCGGTACTGGGGACTGTGAAGGGTCAGCCCGGTCTCCTCCTTAGCTTCCCGGAGGACACAGTCCTCCGGGCTTTCTTTGTTCTCAAACTTCCCCCCGATGCCGATCCACTTATCCTTGTTCAGGTCGTTTTCCTTCTTGACCCGGTGGAGCATCAGATAGCTCCCGCCTTGTTCAATGTAACATAGCGTGGTGTTGATGCCCTGCATGGCCCCTCACCGTCCTTTTTTCTTTCAGCATAGCACATCCCGGGCAAAATCACAAGGCGGCGGGGGCGGTTCCATGCCCAAAGAAAAGAAAGAAAATGATATTGAAGTTCAACTTTCGTTACTTTTACGCCCTTTTTTTCTGTGCTATGATAGGCATATATCCAAGACAAGGAGGAGAGACCATGAAAAAAAAGACCAAACTGCTTGCCCTGTTTCTGGCGCTGGTGTTCGCCCTGAGTGCCTGCGGAACCACCGGAAGCAGTGCCGAGCCTGCCGCGTCCGTGGATTCCACGGTCCAGGCCGAGCCCACCGAAGCCCCGCCTCCCGCGGACCCGACCCCTGCGGAAGTCCCCTCTGCCGAGGAACCCTCCGCGGTGGAGCCCGAGGCCCCCGAGGTCGTCATTTCCTACCCCCTGTTTGACACGCTTCAGACTTATTCCATCTGGCTTGGCACCGCGCCCGACCTCAGCGACGTGGTGAACAACATGGAGGAATTCGTCATCTTCCGGGAGCTGGAGAAGATCACCAATGTGGGCTGGGACGCCACCATGGTGTCCTTTATGGCCGAATCCGAGCAGTTTCAGCTGATGGTGGCCGGCGGCGACTACACCGATGTCGTCTGCAAGGCCGTGGACAACTACAACGGCACCGTGGATGAGGCCATTGAAGACGATTTCCTCATTGACCTGGCCCCCTATATCCCCGAGAATATGCCCAACCTCACCCGCTGGTTCCAGCAGTATCCGGAGCTTCGGAAGCAGATCACCTCTGTAGAGGGCGCCATCGGCGCGTTCCCCAAGCTCTATAAGGAGTATAGCGACGTTTCCTCCGGCGGCATGATCCGTGCCGACTGGCTGGAGGATCTGAACCTGGAAGCCCCCAAGACCTACGATGATATGTACAGCATCCTCAAGGAATTCCAGGATAAGAAGGGCGCCACCGCCCCCCTGGCCATCGCCATGCCCTCCGGTGTGCAGGCTGAGCTCCTGGCCGGCTATAACATCACCGGCGGTTTCTATCAGGTGGACGGCGAGATCCGCTTCGGCTCCATTCAGCCCGAGTTCAAGGACTACCTGACCATGATGAACAAGTGGTACACCGAGGGCCTGGTGGATGAGCTGTTCCTGACCAATTCCTACGAAAGCCTGGTGGATATGTCCCCGGTGCTCAACGGCACCTGCGGCATCTGGTACGGCACCGCCGCCCAGGCGATCTCTTATATGATCAGCTCCTCCGCGGACCCCAACATGCGCATCACCGGTGTCACCAATGTCACCCCCGACGGCTCCATGGCCCATATCGGCGAGGTGGGCAGTGTGTTTGATTCCCACCTGTGGTCCGTGACCACCGTCTGCCAGGACCCCGAGGTCATCTGCCAGTATATCGACTATGTTTACAGCGACGAGGGCACCCTGCTTGCCAACTACGGCGTGGAGGGCGAGACCTTCACCTATGTGGACGGCGTGCCCCGGCTCACCGACCTGGTGCTGAACAACCCCGACTACTCCTACGGCGCGGCCATGAACATCTTCGTGTGTGACCGCATGACCCCCGCCCCCTTCGTCATTGACGAGGAACGGGTCCGGGCGGACTATATCGAGGATCAGCTGAATGCCATTGAGGTCTGGAACAACTGCAACGACGGGTTGTATAACCTGCCCCGGTCCGGCCTCACGCTGAGTGTGGAGGAGTCCAACAAGTATTACGAAATCTACCCCGATATCGAGACCTACATGGACGAGAACATCGTGAAATTCATTGTGGGCGACAAGCCTCTTTCCGAGTTCGACGACTATGTGGAGACGCTCAAGGGCATGGGCATTGAGGATTGCATCGCTGTGGAGCAGTCCGCCTATGACCGCTATATGGAAGCCTGATCACAGAACCGACAACGGCAGGAGCGAAAGCTCCTGCCGTTGTTTTGCGTTGGTTGTACCAAAACAAAGAGGAGACCATACGGCCTCCTCTTTCTGCATCTATTTTTTCTTTAAAACCGGTGGGGCGACAGCGGTGTGGAACCCCGCTGGGCTTCAATGATCCGCCCAATGAGCTGATTGGATACCAAAAAGCCCTGGGGCGTAAAGCACCACCGGCCGTCCACCAGTTTGGTAAGTCCCCGGGTGGCGTAGAAGGTCAGCACCTTCTCCAGGGGGTCAAAGGGCATCAGGAACGTAGTCTCGTACTCGTTCCGCTCAATGCCGTAGATGGTCCGCATCCGCAGCATCACATACTCGCCCGCCCGCTCTTTAATGGGCACATATTCGCACTCGGTGGTGATGGCGTCGCCCGTACGGATGGCCTTGATATACCGGGGAAGATCTGCCGCGAAGGTGTAGCGGGTCCCGGCAAAATCCGACGAAGCCGAGGGCCCGAAGCCCATGTATTCTCCGCCCATCCAGTATTTCAGATTGTGCATGCACTCCCGGCCGGTCTTGGCAAAGTTTGAGATCTCATATTGATGATAGCCGTAGGCCTCCAGGGTGGACACCGCGTAGAGGTACATGGCCGCCTGTTCATCATCATTGGGCAGGGCCGCCTGGTGGCGGTAGGCGTAGAGGGGGGTGTTCTCGCTGAGGGTCAGCCCGTAGCAGGAGATATGGTCCGGGTTCAGGTCGATGATAGACCCCAGGGCGTCGGCCCACTGCTGCTTGCTCTGGGCGGGCAGGCCATACATCAGGTCCAGGCTGATGTTGTCGAAGCCCGACATTCTGGCGATCTCTACAGAGCGCTTGGCCTGCCGGAAGGTATGGGGCCGCCCCAGGATCTGCAAAAGCTGATCATCGTTGGTCTGGACGCCGATGGAGATGCGGTTGAAGCCCGAGGAGATCAAACGCTTGCAGCCCTTTTCCGTAATGGTGTCGGGGTTGGCTTCCAGTGTCACCTCAGCGGATTTGGACACATTGAACCGCCGGGACAGCTCGGTAAAGACCTGCCGCAGGCGCTCCGCCCCAAAGTAGCTGGGGGTGCCGCCGCCGAAGTACACCGTGTCCACCACATATTTGGGCGCCCGGGCGCCGCACTCCCGGATGTGGGTCTCCAGGGCCTTTACATACTGGTCCATCCACTCCTGGGTCCGGGCCGCGGCGGGCAGGCTGTAAAAGTCGCAGTATTCGCACTTGCTCCGGCAGAAGGGAACATGCACGTAGATGCCCAGGGCCTGGCTCTGGGAGACGAGCTTTTGTTGGGCTTTTGCCATAAAACGTCCTCCTTATTCCGAATCCAGCTTGAGTACGGCCATAAAGGCCTCCTGGGGCACCTCCACAGAGCCGAAGCTGCGCATGCGCTTCTTGCCCTCTTTCTGCTTTTCCAGGAGCTTTTTCTTTCGGGTAATATCGCCGCCGTAGCACTTGGCCAGCACATCCTTCCGGAGGGCCTTGATGGTCTCCCGGGCGATGATCTTGGCGCCGATGGCCGCCTGCACGGGGATCTCAAAGAGCTGGCGGGGAATGGTCTCCTTGAGCTTTTCGCAGATCTTCCGGGCCCGGTTATAGGCCTTGTCCGCATGGAGAATGAAGCTCAGTGCGTCCACAACGTCGCCGTTGAGCAAAATGTCCAGCTTCACCAGATTACTCTCGCGGTAGCCAGTGACGTCATAATCCAGCGACGCATAGCCCCGGGTCCGGGATTTGAGGCAATCGAAGAAATCAAAGATGATCTCATTGAGAGGCATATCGTAATGCAGTTCCACCCGGCTGGTGTCCAGATAGGTCATGTCCAGATATTCGCCCCGGCGCTCCTGACACAGGTCCATGATGCCGCCCACATACTCGGGGGGCGTGATGATGGACACCCTGGCAAAGGGTTCCTCGGCTTTTTCGATCTCCGAGGGGTCCGGG
>CABSAB010000045.1 GCA_902475515.1 uncultured Eubacteriales bacterium
GCAGACGATGGTGCCGCCGCCGGTACCGCCCTCGGGGCCCAGGTCGATGATATAATCCGCCACCTTGATGACATCCAGGTTGTGCTCGATGACCAGAACAGTGTTGCCCTGGTCCACCAGCGCCTGGAGTACATCCACCAGCCGATGGACGTCGGCGGTATGCAGGCCCGTGGTGGGCTCGTCCAGAATATAGAACGTGTTGCCCGTGGAGACGCGGGAAAGCTCTGTGGCCAGCTTCACCCGCTGGGCCTCGCCGCCGGAGAGGGTGGTGGAGGACTGGCCCAGGCGGATATAGCCCAGGCCCACCTGGCACAGGGCATCCACCTTGCGGCGGATGCGGGGGAGGTTTTCAAAGAACTCCAAAGCCTCGTCGGCGGTCATTTCCAATACGTCCGCAATGTTTTTGCCCTTGTACTGCACGTCCAGGGTCTCGCGGTTATAACGCTTGCCCTTGCAGACGTCGCAGGGGACGTAGATATCCGGCAGGAAATGCATCTCGATTTTCACCAGGCCGTCGCCGCAGCAGGCCTCGCAGCGGCCTCCCTTGACGTTAAAGGAGAACCGGCCCGGGCCATAGCCCTTGGCCTTGGCGTCGGCGGCCGGCGTATCCGGCTCCGGCAAGTCCTCCCTGGTCGGTGGTGGCAAACAGGTCGCGGATCTCCCCAAACAGGCCCGTATAGGTGGCGGGGTTGGAGCGGGGCGTGCGGCCGATGGGGCTCTGGTCGATGCAGATGACCTTGTCTAAAAGCTCCACGCCTTCAGCCCGGTCGTGTTTGCCGCAGCGGAGGCGGGCACGGTTCAGGTCCGCGGCCAGCTTCTGATAGATGATCTCGTTGACCAGGGAGGACTTGCCGGAGCCGGATACGCCGGTGACGGCCGTAAAGGTCCCCAGGGGGATGGATACATCGATGTGCTGCAGGTTGTTTTCCGCACAGCCGAAGAATTTCAGATGCCGGCCATCGCCCGCCCGGCGTTTTTTTGGTACGGGGATCTTCTTGGCGCCGGAGAGATACTGCCCGGTGATGGACCGCGGCTCGGCAATAATCTCCGAAAGTGTGCCCTGGGCAACGATCTCGCCGCCGTGGATGCCCGCGCCGGGGCCCACATCCACAATGTAGTCCGCAGCCCGCATGGTGTCCTCGTCGTGCTCCACCACAATGAGGGTGTTGCCCAGGTCCACCATGTCCCGGAGGGTCTTCAGGAGCTTGTCGTTGTCCCGCTGGTGCAGGCCGATGGAGGGCTCATCCAGAATATACAGGACCCCCATCAGGGCGGAGCCGATCTGGGTGGCCAGGCGGATGCGCTGGCTCTCGCCGCCGGAAAGGCTCCCGGCATTGCGGGAGAGCGTCAGATAC
The DNA here is from genome assembly GCA_902475515.1 of uncultured Eubacteriales bacterium. Taxonomy (GTDB): domain Bacteria; phylum Bacillota; class Clostridia; order Oscillospirales; family Oscillospiraceae; genus HGM13006. The sequence goes on from CABSAB010000045.1 coordinate 1,356, forward strand.
TCCAGTCCCACGCTTTTGAGGAAATTCAGCCGGGCGGTGATCTCCCGCAGGATCTGCTGGGCGATCATCTGCTCGGAGCCGTGAAGATTCAGATGCTCAATAAACTCCAGCGCCTCGCTGACGGACTTTTTGCAGAAGTCCATGATGTTGATGCCGCCCACAGTGACAGCCAGAACGATGGGGGAGAGCCGGTCACCGCCGCATTCAGGGCAGGGATGATAGCTCATGCACTCTTCCAGTTCCCGGCGCATGGAATCGGACTGGGTCTCCTTGTAGCGGCGGTTCAGGTTATTAATAATGCCCTCAAAGGGCTGCTCCAGAGTGCCCCGGCCGCCGCCGCGGTCATACTGGAGCTTCAATTTCTCGCCCTTGGTGCCGTAGAGCAGGGCGTCCATGGCCTGGTCCGAGAACTTCTCCAGAGGGGTATTGAGGGTAAAACCGAATTTCCGGCCCAGGGCCTCGTAATACATGCGGCTGATGGTGTCGTTCTTGGCGTTGCCCCAGCCGCTGGCGATGATGCCGCCCTCTAAGATGGAGAGGCTGTGGTTGGGCATGATCAGGTCCGGGTCCACCTTCAGCTGGTAGCCCAGGCCCGAGCAGTGGGGGCAGGCGCCGTAGGGGTTATTGAAGGAGAACATCCGGGGTTCCAACTCCGGCAGGGACACGCCGCAGTCCTCGCAGGCGTAGTTCTGGGAAAAGGAAAGCTCCGTATCGTCTGAGACCAGGTGGATGATCACCTGGCCGTCGGAAAGGCTCAGGGCCGTTTCAATGGAGTCCGTCAGCCGGCGGCCCAGGTCCTCTTTCATTACCAGACGGTCGATGACGATCTCAATGTTATGCTTTTTGTTCTTAGAAAGGGCGATCTCCTCGGATAGGTCATAGATGCTGCCGTCGGCCCGGACACGGGAATAGCCGCTCTTCTTGGCGCTTTCAAAGACCTTCTGGTGCTCGCCCTTCTTCCCGCGGATCACCGGGGCAAGGATCTGAAACCGGGTGCCCGGTTCCAGGGCCATGACCTGGTCCACGATCTGGTCCACGCTCTGGCGTCGGATCTCCTTGCCGCATTTGGGGCAGTGGGGCATGCCCACCCGGGCCCACAAAAGGCGCAGGTAGTCATAGATCTCCGTGACGGTGCCCACGGTGGAGCGGGGATTCCGGGAGGTGGTCTTTTGGTCGATAGAGATGGCCGGGGAGAGGCCGTCGATGGAATCCACATCGGGCTTGTCCATCTGGCCCAGGAACATCCGGGCGTAGGAGGAGAGGGATTCCACATACCGCCGCTGGCCCTCGGCATAGATGGTGTCGAAGGCCAGGGAGGATTTGCCGGAGCCGGAAAGTCCGGTAAATACCACCAGCGCGTCCCGGGGCAGTGTCAGGTCGATGTTCTTCAGGTTGTTCTCCCTGGCGCCTCTGATTATGATACGGTCTTGCATAGTATAACTCCTATATAGCTTAGAATAAGGCAACGCTCCCGCCCCAGAGCGGAGCGGGAGAGACCTGTGAAATTCGGGTTGCGTTACTCTTCCCGCCGGATGCCGCCGTCTACGGCATCGCTGAGGGAATAGAGCTTATCCAGGATGCGCTGGGCCTCGTCGCCCTCGGCAGGGGTGGGACAGTAGTCGTTCCGGCCCACCTGGGAGGTCATGGAGCAGGGGATCAGGTTCAGCGCCGCCTCGCCCTGGACCACGCCATCGTCCAGAGTGAAGGTCTGCTGGAAGATCACGTTGTCAGGGTCGTCCAGGGGCTGGGTGCCGCCATAGCAGAAGGTGCCCAGGCTGTAGGCAATGTACTTGCCCTCATAGAGCTCTACCCCCTGCATGATCCGGGGATGATGGCCGATGACCAGGTCCGCGCCGGCGTCGATGGCGCCGTGGGCCAGCTCGATCTGCTCGGTGCTGGGGGCATCGGAGCCCTCGTCGCCCCAGTGGTACTCCACCACAATGAGCTGGGCGCCGTCGGCCCAGAGGGATTCCATATGCTTCTTGGTCTTGCTGAGACAGTCGGAGGCCTCTTTGGTGGAAAGACCGATGAAGCCCACCTTGACTCCGGAAACATCGATGATCTTGAGATTGTCATAGCCGAAGCGGTCGATCTTGGCGTTATCCAGGTTGGCCAGGGTGTCCACATAGCCGGAATCGCCGTAATCCTTGACATGGCAGTTGGCCACATTCACCGCGTCAATGCCGCCCTCGGCCAAAATGGCCACCCGGGAGGGGTCGGCCTTATAGGCATAGAGGCTGCCTTGGCGGTCATCCGTGAGGGTAAAGGTACCTTCCAGGTTCCCTACGGTCAAATCGTCACCCTCTAAAATCGATTTGACGTTCTGAAAAAAATAGGGGGCTCCGTAGGTCTGGTAATATTCTTCAAAGGAGCCCTCGGCCTCGGGGTTATCGGTGCCCAGGGTCAGGTCGCCCACAAAGCTGAGCGTGATGGTATGGCTCCCGGGGGCCGGGGCGGCGGAGTTCAGGGCCGAAGCCTCTCCGGCGGAATCTTCCGGGGTGTTGGCTGCCATCCGGGCCTCCAGGTCTTTTTTGGCCTGGATCTTGGCGGCCAGATCGTCGATGGCCTTCTTGGTGCTGCAGCTCTGGGCCAGGGCGATGATCGACAGGACGATGGCCACTAAAATGGCCGCCAGGCGGATGCCCCGCTGAATGCGGGCATACTTCTGCCGCTCCGCACGGAGCTGCTGGGGCGTCTTTTGCTGATTATCCATAATGATGTCCTTCCCTTCTTAACCGCCGCGGAGGGTGATGATCTGATCCCGAAGGGCCGCGGCATATTCGAATTCCATAAGCTTGGCTGCTTTTTGCATTTCCTTTTCCAAACGGCGGATCTCAGCTTCCCGCTCGTTTTTGGTGAGTTTCTTACCGTCCTGCCGGACGTCCACCGTGCGGGAGATCTCAATCAGCTCCCGGATGGACTTGATGACGGTCTTGGGCACGATGCCGTTTTTCTCATTATAGGCCTGCTGAAGGTCCCGGCGGCGCTTGGTCTCGCCAATGGCGTATTCCATGGCGGGGGTGACGTGGTCGGCATACATAATGACCTTGCCGTCGGCATTTCGTGCCGCACGGCCGATGGTCTGCACCAGACTGGTGGGGGACCGGAGGAAGCCCTCCTTGTCCGCGTCCAATATGGCCACCAGTGCTACCTCCGGCAGGTCCAGGCCCTCCCGCAGGAGGTTGATGCCCACCAGCACGTCGAACTTCTGCATCCGCAGGTCCCGGATGATCTCCTGGCGCTCCATGGTGTCGATGTCCGAGTGCATATAGCGGACCTTGATGCCGGCCTTGGTCAAATATGCGGTCAGGTCCTCGGCCATCTTCTTGGTGAGGGTGGTGACCAGGGTGCGGTAATTGTGTGCAGTCAGGGTGTTGATCTCGCCGATGAGATCGTCGATCTGGCCCTCCACCGGGCGAACCTCCACCGGGGGGTCCAAAAGCCCCGTGGGGCGGATCAATTGCTCAGCCACCTGGCCGGAGCGGGAAAGCTCGTATTCCGCCGGGGTGGCGGAGACGTAGATCACCTGATGGATCTTGCTTTGAAATTCTTCGAACTTCAGGGGGCGGTTGTCAAAAGCCGACGGGAGCCGGAAGCCGTAGTCCACCAGGGACTGCTTGCGGGACCGGTCGCCGTTGTACATGGCCCGCACCTGGGGCACGGTCACATGGCTCTCGTCAATAAACAGGAGGTAGTCCTCCGGGAAATAGTCCATCAATGTCATGGGCGGCGACCCTGCGGGCCGGCCGCTGATGATGCGGGAATAGTTCTCGATGCCGCTGCAAAAGCCCAGTTCCCCCAGCATCTCGATGTCATACATGGTGCGCTGATGGATGCGCTGGGCCTCCAGGAGCTTGCCGTTTTCCTTAAACCAGGCCTCCCGGTCCATCAGTTCCTCGGCAATATCCCGGCAGGCGCGCTCCAGCTTCTCCTTGGTGGTGACATAGTGGCTGGCGGGATAGATGGCGCAGTGGGAAATGACCCGCTCGGAGACCCCGGTGGTGACGTTGAACTCACTGATGCGGTCGATCTCATCCCCAAAGAACTCGATGCGGATGGCCCGGCTGGACCAGCCCGCCGGAAACACCTCCACCGTGTCGCCCCGGACCCGGAAGGTATTGCGGATGAAGTTGATGTCGTTGCGCTCATAGCGGATGTCGATGAGGCTCCGAAGCAGCGCGTCCCGGTCCCAGGTCTGGCCCTGGCGGACGGAGACCACCAGGGACTTGTAGTCCTCGGGGTCGCCCAGACCGTAGATGCAGCTGACGGAGGCCACCACGATCACGTCCCGCCGCTCCAGCAGGGAGGCTGTGGCGGAGTTCCGCAGGCGGTCGATCTCCTCGTTGGTGTCGGAGACCTTTTCTATATAAGTGTCCGTGTGGGCAATATATGCCTCGGGCTGATAGTAATCATAGTAGGAGACGAAATACTCCACGGCGTTTTCCGGAAAGAACTCCCGGAACTCGGAGCACAGCTGGGCGGCCAGGGTCTTGTTGTGGGCCAGCACCAGGGTGGGCCGGTTCATCTTGGCGATGATGTTGGCCATGGTGAAGGTCTTGCCGGAGCCGGTGACGCCCAGGAGCACCTGCTCGTCGATGCCGTTTGAGAGGCCCATGGTCAGGGCCTCGATGGCCTCGGGCTGGTCTCCGGAGGGAGAATAGGGGGCGTGTAGTTTGAAAAGCTGCTCCATGGACGGGCCTCCTTGGGTGGCTGAGGGGGAGATTTCCCCGGCACGGGTGCCGTGATATTGCATTATAGCACAGTTTTTTAAAATACTCAAGCATTCTAAGGTATTTCTGAAAAGGGCGGTCTCCATTTGGGGATACTTATACATATTACCATATGTTTCTGCCGAAATTCCTTGGATTTTGTCGAAACAGCGGCCGAATTTTGTGGAATTTGTGAAGTCTGCGTTTTTCCGAAGAAAACAGTTGACAAAGCCGGGAAAATGCTGTATTGTTAGTCCGCTAATTGTTAGTTAGTTGACAGTTTGTCAAGTAACATTCAGAAACAAAACCTTTATTCCAGCAGAAAGGAGTATCGATCCATGAAACACCCGGAAGATGACTGGGAACGGGAGCCGCTGTTTGACCGGCCCGGTCAGCGCCTGGAGGACCCGCCTTTTGAGGGCGGTCCGCTGGACCATGATCCGCCTGAATTTGCCGCCATTCGCCGTATTGAGTTTTTAAGCCGGCTGCACCATATGGCGTTTCGGGCGGTGCTGCAGGGAGACGGCTTTTCCCCGGCCCAGGCGGGGGCCATGCGCATGGTGATCCGCTTCCCGGGCATGAGCCAGCGGGAGCTGGCCGACAAACTCCATATCCAGCGCGCCACCGCCACGGTGATGCTGCAAAAGATGGAGAAGTCCGGCTACATCGACCGCCGGGCCGATCAGGCCGACCAGCGAATCTCCCGGATCTATCCCACACAGTCTGCCAAAGCCATAGACGCCGAAAGCCAAAAGGCTGTGGACGCCTATTTTACCCGGTGTTTTTCCGGCGTGTCCCAGGAGGACTTTGAGACCATGCAAAACGTTTTGCAAAGGCTTGGAGACAACCTCCGGGAAATTTTAAGCGAAAACCCAGTCCCAATGGATAAGGAGTGATCCAAACTTGAAAAACTTTCTGAAATTTCTCAAGCCCTACCGGTGGTGGGTGGTGCTGACGGTGATTTTTATTGCCCTGCAGTCTCTCAGCGACCTGTATCTGCCGGATCTGAACGCCACCATCATTGATGACGGCGTCATGCAGGGGGATGTAAAGACCATTTTGATCTTCGGTGCGGTGATGCTGCTGGTGGCGCTGCTGGTGGGCGTATGTACCCTGGGTACCACCTATTTTTCCACCAAGGCCTCCCTGGCCTATGGCCGGGATATGCGGCTGGCGCTGTTTACCAAGGTGCAGTCCTTCTCCCAGTCGGATCTGGACCACTTTGGAACGCCCTCCCTCATCACCCGTACGACCAACGACGTGAACCAGCTCCAGCAGATGATGCAGATGCTGCTGCGGACCATCATTACCACGCCCATTTTGCTCTTTGGCGGTATCATCATGTGCCTGAAGCAGGATGTGCAGCTGTCGATGATCTTGCTGTTTGTGGTGCCTATCATTGCGGTGGTGGTTGTGTTCACCACGAAAAAATCCCATCCCTGGTTCAAAAAGCAACAGACCCAGGTGGATAAGCTCAACCAGGTGCTCCGGGAGAAGCTTTCCGGCATCCGGGTGATCCGGGCCTTTGTACGGACGGACTACGAGGAGCAGCGCTATGACCGGGAAAACAAGGAAATGCTGAAGATCGCCGTCCATGCCCACAAGCTCATGACGGCCCTGATGCCCCTGGTGAGCCTGGTGATGAACGGGGCGACCCTGGCGGCCTACTACATGGGCGCTATCCGCATTGATTCCTTTGGCATGGAGATCGGCGCCCTGACGGCCTTTGTGACCTACCTCATGCAGATCCTCATGAGCATTATGGCCTCGTCCATGATGATGAACATGATCCCCCGGGCCATGACCTCCATCGGGCGTATCAACGAGGTGCTGAATTACGAGCCCTCCATTCGGGACGACGGTGCCCGGGAGGAGGACATCGGCGCCTTTACGGGCCTGGAGTTTCGGGATGTGTCTTTCTGCTATCCCGAGGCGGACCGGCCGGTGCTGGAGCATGTGAGCTTTGTGACAAAACCCGGCGAGACCACCGCCATTATCGGCTCCACAGGCTCGGGCAAATCCACCATGGTGAACCTGATCCCGAGAATTTACGACACCACAACAGGGCAGATCCTTCTGAACGGCGTGGATATCCGGGAGCTTTCCCAGGCGCAGCTGCGGCGGCATCTGGGTGTGGTGCCCCAGAAGGCGCTGCTGTTTGACGGTACCGTGGCATCCAACCTCCGCTATGGCAAGGACAACGCCACAGAGGAGGAAATGTGGCAGGCGCTGGAGGTTGCCCAGGGCAAAGACTTTGTTTCCAATAT
>CABSAB010000046.1 GCA_902475515.1 uncultured Eubacteriales bacterium
AGGTGTCGGAGTTCTTGATCAGCTGAGACTCATAGCCCACATGGATCTCATCCACGCCGTCCGCCTTGGGATAGTGGATGGCCATGAGCTGCATGGCGGCATTGTCGGGGTTCATATCGTAGATATTGCTCATGCCCTCGGCAGAGCCGTCCACGAAAGAGCACAGGTCGTTGGCCATATCGGTACGAACGGTGGTGATGTCGGTGTCATTATAGAACTCGTTGTTGAACAGGCCCTTCTTGTACCAGTCGTTCATCTTGGTCAGATAATCCTTATAGGAAGGATTGTTGTAGGCATGAATCACTTCGCCGTCAATGACATTGAAGGTGCCGGGGCTGACATTGAAGGAAGACGCAAAGTCTGTATCGTTGCCGCCGTACTGGAGATAGGAATAGGCGCCGTAGGTATCCTTACAGTAGGTCAGATACTCCTCAAACTTGTCCAGGGTATCCACATCGCCCACGCCGGAAGCCTCCAGCCAATCCTTACGGATGATCATGCCCTGGTTCTCCGTGCCGGCCTTCTTCAGCAGCTGGGCAACACAGCCCATGCGGCCGGAAGCAGTACGCATGGTCATATAGGCGTTGTCGTCTGCGGTCAGCAAGTTCCAATAGTTGGGCGCCATGGTCTTCAGGTCGTCGTACAGGTCGATGATAACCTCGTCCTCGATGGCCTTCTCATGGCCGGCCGCACCGCTGTTGGCGCCACCGTAGTAGTTCATAACGCCAATGATATCGGTGTAGTCGTTGGCAGCGATCATCAGGTTGAAGGCTTCTTCCTCCACGAAACCACCGGCCACCGCGTTGAAGTCGATATAGACGTTGGTGGCCTCATTGATCAGCTTGACAATGGCTACCTGGTCGGAGAAGTCCTCCAGGTTCATCATCTCGCCCACATAGGGAGCAACGGGCATCCAGCAGGAGTAGTGCACCGCGTCGTCCACCAGGGGCAGGGGCACTTCCACCAGCCCACCGGGCTCAGTGGTGTTCTCCAGCGTGGAGCCTTCCTCCGCGGCGCTGGGCGCCTCAGGGGCGGCTGGCGTCGGTTCGTTCACAGGCTCATCAGGCGTCTGCTCTGGAGCAGACGCCGCGGAAGCTTCCGCGGGCGTGCTGGCTGCATCGTTCCCACAGCCGGCGAACACACCGAAAATCATAAACGCAGCCAACAGCAGCGCCAGAAGCTTTTTGGTGTTCTGTTTCATTTCATATCCTCCATTCTACAATATGTCGACAGACCGACCATCTGTCTTCATGTAATTATAGCATATGCCCATTCGGGAGAAAACTAACAGAAATATTCCTGAGGAATATGAATTTTTGACCCTTTTTTTGAAAATCCCTTGATTCACGCCCCATAAATTTGATACTATATGGTTATAGAATCGATATAAAGGCGGCATCTGGATGAATACAGACTCCTCATTTGATGATATCACCCTTCGGGACTATCTGGTCTCCCACCTCACGACCCCCCTGTTCATCAAGGACGAGCAGGAGCTTTTGAAGTTCTGCGCCGGTTCGGGCTTCTTTCCCAAGGGGGACCGCTACGGCGTTCTCACCGTGCGGATCGAGCGCTGGAGCGATCTTTTCTCCTCCGACGCCCAGTGGCTGGAATCCACCCGGCACCACTTCTTCCTGCTGACCAACATGCTGGAGGAGGTCCTGAACCGCCGGAATCTGGCGGTGGTCTCCGAGCGGGATTACCAGGTGGTGGCCCTGGTGAACCTCCAGGAACCCTGGGCACAGTTCTGCGGCACCCTTCAGGCAGAGCTGGAGCAGGTCATGGAGATCCTGGAAACAGAGTTCAATGTCAGCGTCACCATCGCCATCAGCGCCGAGGCCCAGGGGCTTTCCGGGCTGCCGGGCGCCTATAGGCAGACCCAGGATACCTTGTGGTATAATAATTTTCTGGAGCAGGACCGACAGATCATCTTCTATGAGGACCTATGTGATGAACACCTGCCCATGATCCGCTCCGATCTCACCGCTCTGGATAAAAAGCTCATCGGCAAGCTTCAGCTGGGGGACGCTGCCGGGGTCAAGTATGTCCTCCATGAGATGATCGACCGGGAATTTATTCAGTCTGTTCCCACGGTGAAGATCCTGCAAATCCGGCTGGGCGGCATTTGCTGCAAGATCCTGGACGCCCTGGAGGAATTCAAGGACATTCTGGGGGATGAATTTTACTATAGTCTGGACCCTGCCCCGCGGATCGCCGAAGCCAAGACCTTGGCAGAACTTACGGGCAACATGGACGAGCTGTTTGACGCCATCTGTCAGAAGCAGAATGTATCCGTCCAGGAGCCCAAGCCCCAGTGGGTGGACCGCATGAGCGTATACATCGAGGACCACTATATGGACGAGAACCTGGGCCTCACAGAGGTCTCCACGGTCTTTGGCATCACCCCCTCCTATGCCACCCGGGTCTTTAAGCAGTATACCGGCCGGGGCATCTATGAGACCATTCAGCATGTGCGGCTGGCGGCGGCAAAATCCCTCATGCAGACGGACCGCACCATGAAGCAGATCGCCCAGATGGTGGGCTATACCAGCTTTCTGTCCATGAACCGGGCCTTTAAGAAATATGAGGGCACCACCCCCACCCAGTTCCGGGAGCAGTGACAATTTATTATTTGTTCACACATCTCCGCCGCTGGAGTGATACAATACCAGCGATCTCACCACTAGAAAGGATGTTTTTTTATGAGTAAGAAACATGGGACCATCGGCCTTGCCGCCATCGGCGTGGCTGCGGCGGTGGGAGCTGTAACGGCTCTGGCAGTACAGCACATCAAGAAATCCCGGGAGGAGGCCCTGGAGCGCCGGGAGGACGCCATCTTCCTGGATCTGGACGGCGACGGCGAAGCGGACGTAGTCATGGAGGACCGGGACGGCGACGGAAAGATCGACACCGTCTCCACCGACACCACCGGAAACGGCCAGCCGGATACCACGATGCTGGACCTCACCGGCGACGGCGATGTGGACGTGGTCATCACCGGTAACCCCGAGGTCCTCAAGGCCCTGCGGGACAGCGGCGTGGCCCTTACCGCCCAGGAAGCTGAACCGGAAGGACCCGTCCAGGAGTAAATCTCAAAAAATCAGGAACAATAATGATACCCTGATATCTCCCCGCCTTGGGCGGGGAGACTTTTCTTCGGGAAAGGAGCAAGCCTTATGGATTACGATATTTGCATCATCGGCGGCGGCCCGGCAGGCCTTACCGCTGCCCTCTACAGCGCCCGGGCCGGGCGCAGGACCCTCCTGCTGGAGGAAAAGGCCTACGGCGGCCAGATGGCCGAGACCAGCATCATCGAGAACATGCCCGGCTCCCCCGACGCCGAGGGCTGGGAGCTCACCATGCGCTTTGCCCAGCAGGTGCAGGCTCTCCAGGTAGAGACCCTGTACGAAAAAGCCCAGGAACTGATCCCCGTCTCCGGCGGCGTCCAGGTCAAGACCGAAAGTGGCCGCACTATCACTGCCAAAAAAATTATTCTGGCGATGGGCGTCCGCCGCCGCCGTCTGGGCGTTCCCGGCGAGGACCGGCTCTCCGGCAAGGGCGTGGGCTGGTGTGCCGTGTGTGACGGCGCCTTTTTTCGGGGGCGGGATGTGGCCGTGGTGGGCGGCGGCAACACCGCCCTGGAGGATGCCCTCTATCTCTCGGGCATCTGCAACACCGTCTATCTTCTTGTGCGGAAAAACAGCTTCCGGGGCCAGGAAGCCCTTTCCCAGCGTGTGCAGGCAAAGGAGAACATTCAGATCCTCTGGGAGACCCAGGTACAGGAGATCCATGGCGAGACCTCCGTCACCGGTCTGACAGTCTCTCAGCAGGACACCCTCCGGGAGCTTTCCGTCAGCGGTGTATTCATTGCCATCGGCCTTTCTCCCGCCCCGGAGCTTTACGCGTCTGTTGTGGAGACCACTCCGGAAGGCTACATTGTGGCCGGGGAGGACTGCCGCACTTCGGCTCCGAACATCTTCGCCGCCGGAGATATCCGCAAAAAGGAAATCCGACAAATCGTCACTGCCCTGGGCGATGGCGCCGTGGCCGCGGAGTTGGCCGGGCGGGAGCTGCAATAACGACAGAAAAACGCTGTGCCGTAGAAATACGACACAGCGTTTCTTTTTGATCCCTTACAGTGAAATCTTCTTGTAGACCGCCGCACACCGGGGGCACAGTTCCGTCTCCGGGTCCACGTTTTCATTGTGGTTCCAGCAACGGCTGCACTTGGGGGCCTCGGAGGGCTCCACCCGGATGGTAACGCCCGCAAAGCTCTCGCCGGGCATCCCTTCGCCAGCACCGTCCTGCACCGTGACCTTGGACACGATGAAGATGGCCGCCAGATCATGGTCGCCCATGGCATCGAAGTTCTTCCGGCCCTCTCCGTCCAGGTACAACGTCACTTCCGCATCCAGCGCCTTGCCCACAGTCTTCTGGGCACGGGCCTGCTCCAGGGCCTTGTTCACGTCATCCCGCAGGGCGATGACCAGATCCCACTTTGCCGCCGTCTCCTGAGGCAGGGCCAGCTTTTCATCGTAGTCGGGGATGTCGTTGAGCAGCACACAGGAGGCGTCGTCCGCTTTGCAGTGGGGCATCGCCGCCCAAATCTCCTCGGCGGTGAACGCCAGGATCGGTGCCAGCATTCGGGTCATGGTATCCAGGATCCGGTACAGGGCTGTCCGGGCCGCCGCCCGGTCCGCGTCGTCGCCGCAATAGAGCCGGTCCTTGATGATGTCCAGATAGAAGTTGGACATATCCACCACGCAGAAATTGTAGATGGCACGGTAGGCTGTATGGAACTCATACCGCTCATAGGCTGCCCGGACATTCTTCACCAGTTCATTCATCCGCCCCAGGGCCCACTGGTCCAGTGCCGTCAGCGCGGCATATTCCAGCTGATCCTTGTCCGGATCAAAGCCGCTGAGATTGCCGATCATATACCGGGCGGTGTTCCGGATCTTCAGATACGCCTGGCTCAGCTGCTTCAAAATCTCCTTGGAGATGCGCATATCCTGAGTATAATCCGCCGAGGCCACCCATAGCCGGAGCATGTCCGCGCCGTAGTCCTTGATGACCTCCTCCGGCGGAATGGCGTTGCCCAGGGATTTATGCATGGCCCGGCCCTCGCCGTCCACGGTCCAGCCGTGGGTGAGGATCTGCTTATAGGGCGCCACACCCTTGGTGGCGATAGATGTAAGCATAGAAGACTGGAACCAGCCGCGATACTGGTCGCCGCCCTCCATGTACAGGTCTGCCGGGAAGCTCAGCTCCTCCCGCTGGTCCACCACTGCCGCATGGGTGGAGCCGGAGTCGAACCACACATCCATGATATCGGATTCCTTGGAGAAATGCGTATGGCCGCACTTCGGGCACACAAAGCCCTCGGGCACCAGCTCATCGGCAGTCTTCTCAAACCAGATGTTCGAGCCGTGGTCGTGGAAGAGATTTGCCACATGGTCGATGGTCTCCGGGGTGACGATATCCGCCCCGCATTTATCACAGTAGAAAATCGGAATGGGCACGCCCCACTTCCGCTGGCGGGAAATACACCAATCGCTGCGCTCGGTGATCATGGAGGTCATGCGCTCCTTGCCCCAATCGGGCTTCCATGCAATATTGTCGCAGGCCTTCACCGCCTGCTCCTTGATGGCATCCACAGAGCAGAACCACTGCTCCGTGGCCCGGAAGATGATGGGCTTCTTGCAGCGCCAGCAGTGGGGATAGGAGTGAACGATATCCTCCTTGCACAGCAGCGCGCCGCTCTCCTCCAGCACGGGGATCACATAGTCGTTGGCCTTGGAGATATGCACGCCTTCAAACTTCTCGTCGGTCATGACGCCCTTGTTGTTCACGGGCACCGGCACACCGATGTTCGTCAGGCCCGCCTTGTCATATTTCTGGCACACGGCAAAGTCATCGGCGCCGAAGCCGGGGGCCGTATGGACGCAGCCGGTACCGGCGTCCAGCGTCACATGGTCACCGCACAGCACCACGCTCTCCCGGTCCGCAAAGGGATGGTGGGCGGTCATAAGCTCCAACTCAGAGCCGGGCAGGGTGGCAACGATCTCGTAGTGCTCGATCTTCGCTTCCTTGGCAACGGACTCCGCCAATTCCTTGGCCACAATGTAGACCTCACCGGAATCCACCTGCATCAGCACATACTCAAACTCCGGGTTCACGGAGATGGCCCGGTTTCCGGGCAGGGTCCAGGCTGTGGTGGTCCAGATCACAAAGTAGGTCTTACTCAGGTCCACAAGCCCCGACAGCTTGCCCTTGTCGTCGGCCACCTGGAACTTCACAAACAGTGTGGTACAGGGATCGTCCTGATACTCGATCTCCGCCTCGGCCAGGGCCGTCTCATCGGTATAGCACCAGTAAACGGGCTTGAGGCCCTTGTAGATGTAGCCCTTTTCGGCCATCTTTCCGAACACGCGGATCTGCTCCGCCTCAAACTCCGGCTTCAAGGTCAGATAGGGATGCTCCCAGTCGCCGATGACGCCCAGCCGCTGGAACTCCGTCCGCTGACGGTCCACAAAATCCAGAGCGTATTCCCGGCACTTATCCCGGAACTCCACATCGGAAAGCTCGTCCCGCTTGATTTTCTTATTCTTGAGAATCGCGGACTCGATGGGCAGCCCGTGGGTATCCCAGCCGGGGATGTAGGGCGCCCGGAATCCTGTCATATTCTTATAACGGACGATGATGTCCTTAATGATCTTATTGAGCGCCGTGCCGATATGGATATCGCCGTTGGCGTAGGGAGGGCCGTCGTGGAGGATGAAGCTGGGCTTATCCTGATTGCGCTCCATGAGCTTGTGATAGGTCTTCTGCTCGTATTCTCCGTTCAGGAGCTCCGGCTCCCGCTTGGGAAGCCCTGCCCGCATGGGAAAGTCCGTTACAGGCAGATGGATGGTGTGATTATAGTCTTTTGCCATTGCCAATTATCCCTTCTTCCGCCCTTTGGCGGATGATATATTCGCGTCCGGTCACTGCACCGGGCTGATGGGCCTGGTGTCCTCCGCGGATTTTTCTTTCTCCTGCTTGTCCTGCTTTTCGGACTCCGCCAGAATGCGGCTGAGATTCTCCTCAATCTGCCGGGTCATCTCGATCTCCGACAGGTGCGCAGGCGGCTCCTCGATCTCGGGGAGCGTAGGCTCCGGCAGGGTGAACGAATCCTTCTCCGGCTCTGCCTTCCGTTCCTCGGTGACTGGGGCCGCTTCGGCCTCCTCCTGAACGGACAGGTCCATCTGCTTGATGCGCTCCAGCTGGGAAAGCTGCTGCTGGATGCGATCCTCCAGCTCCACGATAAAGGTCGCGGCGGCCTTCTTGGCCATGACCATCCGCTCGCCCTCGGCGGCGATCTTCTTTTTCAGTGCCGCCCGCTCCTGGGATGCCTCAGCCTGGGCGTTTTCGATCTGCCGCTGGAGATCCAGCTTCGCCTGCTCCACCTTCTCCGTCTCCAGCTGGATTTCCCGCTGGAGATCCTCGTTGCGCTGTCTCAGGCGCTGCTCGGCCTCGGCCGTCATCTTGGCACACTGGCGCTCCGCGTCGGCGATCATATCATCCGCCGTCTTCTGGGCAGTGAGAATGGCCCGGTTCAGGTTATCCTCCTGCTCCCGGTAGCCCTCCATCCGCTCCACCAGCACCTTCATCTTGCTTTTTAATACGGCGTTTTCTTTATACAGGGAGGCATAATCCTTCTGCAGAGGCTCCAAAAGCTCCTCCACATCGCTCATGCTGTAGCCGCCGAACACGGCCCGTTCCAAGCCCTCAAACCGCTCCTGAATCTCCTGGGGTGTAAACATGGAATATCTCCTTTCGAAAGAGCGAAAGGGCTCGGTTCCACACCCAGCCCTTACGACTCTATTTGCTTAGTCCGTCATATCCTCCGCCGTCTTGGCGTCATTGACACCCACGTCCTTGGGCGTGATGATAAAGACCTTGTTTGCGGCCTTCTTGATGGCGCCGTCCAGGGCAAAGGCACAGCCGCTGAGGAAGTCCACAATGCGGCGGGCCACCATCTCATTGGTCTCCTCACAGTTGAGGATCACCGCGTCGCCCTGGCAGATATGTTTGGCAATGACCGTGGCACAGTCGAACTTCTCCGGCTGTACCAGCACCACCCGGTACTTGGACATGTCCGGCCCCATATTCATGGTGATGGGAGAGGCCGTCGTCCGCACAGGCTCGCTGGCGCCGCCCATGGAACCCATAGATCCCATGGGACCTACGGAGCCCACAGAACCCATGCCGCCCATAGTAGGAGCCGTGGGAGTCGGGGCCGGGGCCGCGCCCATGTTCACGGGAGCTTCCGGTGCCA
>CABSAB010000047.1 GCA_902475515.1 uncultured Eubacteriales bacterium
TAAGCCGGAACCTCGATCTGCAAGCGGTGCTTGAAGAAGCTCTGGGCGGCCAGCCCGCGGCGGTGGTCATGACCCTGCAGGGGCGGATCTATCAAATCGACGCGAACCCCGTGCGTTCCGAGGGGCAGACCGTCGGCGCGGCCGTGTTCTTCTTTGATATCACGGAAAAGGAGCAGGCGGAACGGCTGCGCCGGGAGTTCACGGCCAATGTTTCCCATGAGCTGAAAACGCCGCTCCACGCCATTTCCGGCTATGCGGAGCTTTTGCAAAACGGCATGGTCAAGTCCGAGGATATTCAGCCCTTTGCAGGCAAGATCTACGGTGAGACCCAGCGTCTGATCCGGCTTGTGGAGGACATCATCAGCCTTTCCCATCTGGATGAGGGGGCCGGGGATATGCAGTGGGAGGAGACCGATCTGTATGCCCTGGCGGAGGAGACGGTGCGCAGCCTGGCCCCGGCCGCGGAGGCCGCCCGGGTAACGCTGGAATTGTCTGGACAGCCGGCGGTTTTAACGGGCATTTCGCAGCTTTTGCACAGCATTCTCTATAACCTCTGTGACAACGGCATCAAGTATAACCACCCCGGCGGCCATGTGGCTGTGGACGTAAGACCCGAGGCAGATGCCGTAGTCCTAACGGTTGCCGATACCGGCATCGGCATTGCGCCGGAGCATCAGTCCCGCGTTTTTGAGCGGTTCTACCGGGTGGATAAAAGCCGTTCCAAGGAGGTGGGGGGCACCGGCCTGGGCCTGTCCATCGTAAAGCACGCGGCAAAGATCCACGGCGCGGCAATTTCCCTCCAAAGTGACGGCCAAACGGGGACGACAATTACTGTGCGGTTTCCAAAGGACAGCCCGGGACGGCAGCGCAGTTCCCTGTGATCCGCACCGGAAAAAACAAACAGCACGGATTGGACGATGTTCGGATTTTTGCGGCGTTTGCGCGCAAGATCCTGTCCAATCCGTGCTGTTTTTTCGATGTGTCTTCTGCGTGTTTTTCCGTTATTTCAGCGCATCCGTTGCCTCCGTGTAGTCCACGATAAATTCAATAAACTTCTTTGCCGGTGCCGGCAAGCTGTCGTAATTCTGAAAAATAAACGCGATGCAGTAGGTCAGGCTTTCGTCCGCAAAGGGCACCACCCGGATGTTCGGATAGCGCGCCGCCACCGTAGCGCTGTCGATGGCCAGGAATACGCCCTTGCCCCGGTCCACCAGCTTATAAAGCTCGCTGATGTCGGCGGATTCGTAGATGATATTCGGCGTGAAGCCGCAGGCGCCCGCCTGATTGCGCAGGGTGTCGTGGTAGTGGGAACGCTTTTCCATTGCCAGGAAGTTCTCGTCTTTCAGCATCCCAAACTCCACCTGTTCCAGGCTTGCCAGGGGATTATCCTTGTGTACATACAGCCGCAGGGGCAGAGTTTTGATGGGGATATGATCAAACCGCGGTCTGCTTTGGCTTTCTGAGATGTCCAGCATGCCGAAGTGCCGCTCGTCCGATTCCACATAGGCGTCTACCTCCTGGCCGGTCATTTCCACGCGGTCCAGAAGGATCGACGGGTTTTCCTCCTGAAAGTCAAACAGCAGCTCCGTATCCAGTACGCCAAAAATCAGCGGCGCGCAGGCGAAGGTCACCTTTTGGGGCCGGCGCTCCAGATGGGCCATGGTCTGGCTCAGGGTGCTGCGGTAGCTGTGCACGATGGGATTGAGCTGGTCATAGAAATACTGCCCGTCCTCTGTGAGGGTGCTGCCCTTGACGGTCCGCCGAAACAGCTTGCAGCCCAGCTCCTCCTCCAGGTTTTGTATGCAGCGGCTCAGGGCCTGCTGGGAGATAAACAGCGCCTCCGCCGCCTGAGACATGGATTTGTAGCCGCAGGCCTCAATGAAATATTCAATGTGCTTAAATTCCATAGACGATCCCCCCGCCGGATGATTCGGGTCCAGTATACCAAGTTCCGGCCACAATTTCAAGTTGTGGCCGGAACAAATTTTCGGCCATTTTCAAAGGCCGCCTCACGGATTATACTGAGGTCAGAACGAGGGAGGAACACTCCCGAAAGACAACATCTAGGAGGAATTTACCATGAAAATTGCAGTGATTTGCGCGAGCGGAAAAGCCGGTAAGCTGATCGTAAAGGAAGCCGTTTCCAGGGGGCTGGATGTGACCGCCGTTGTCCGCGGTGAAAATCAGAGCGCGGCCGCAAAGGTCCTGCGGAAGGACCTGTTCGACCTGACCGCCGCCGATCTGAAGGAATTCGATGTGGTGATCGACGCCTTCGGTGCCTGGACGGAGGAGACGTTGCCCCTGCACAGCACCTCCCTGAAGCACCTGTGTGATATCCTCTCCGGCACGAACACCCGGCTGCTGGTGGTGGGCGGCGCCGGGAGCCTGTATGTAAACCCGGAGCATACCGCCGTCGTGTCCGACGGCCCGGATTTCCCGGACGTCTTCAAGCCCCTTGCCTCGGCAATGGCCCAGGCCCTCGGTGCCCTTCGCCAGAGAAACGATGTGCGGTGGACCTACATCAGCCCCGCCGGGGATTTCCAGGCCGATGGCGCGCGCACCGGGAAGTATATCCTGGGCGGCGAGGAGTTGACCCTCAACTCCAAGGGTGAAAGTGTCATCAGCTATGCGGACTATGCCATCGCCATGGTGGATGAAGCCGTCAGCGGCAAGCATATCCGGGAGCGCATCAGCGTGGTGGCGGACTGACAACGCCTTTTCCGCGTACATCCGGGGCCGGTCTTGCACCGGCCCCCATTTGTGATATACTGATTCCATAGGGAGGGATATCCGATGACAATGGATGAGAGACTGGATGCTCTGGTAGCGGCCTTTCGGGCAGAATCCGAGGAATATAAGCAATTAAGCGGCAGTACCAACGCGGAAAAGCGGAGCATACTGCGCGCCCTGATGAATGTCCGTGCCCCCGGCGGGATGGATCGGGCTGTCCTGGATATTCAGGACGCCTATCTGCAGGAACGGGCCGCGGAAAAGGGGATCGTGACCCTGCGGGATATTCCCACCATACGGGAACAGTATGGCGTTCGCGGCGCTTTGGCGGACACCCTGTCCCTTTGGCAGGGGGATATTACCCGGCTGGGCACAGATGCCATCGTCAACGCCGCCAACAATCAGATGCTGGGCTGTTTCCGTCCCATGCACAACTGCATCGACAACTGCATCCACAGCTTTGCGGGCGTCCAGCTCCGGGCGGAGTGTGACCGGCAGATGCAGCAGCTGCGCCGCCGCTATGGGGGAGATTATGTGCAGCCCACCGCCGTCCCCATGCTGACGGATGCCTATAACCTCCCGGCAAAAAAGGTCATCCATGTGGTGGGGCCCATCGTATCCGGGAAACTGACCCGGGCCTTGGAGCAGAGCCTTTCGGCCTGCTACCGGAATGTGCTGGATCTATGCCTGGAACACGGCCTTTCCAGCGTCGCCTTCTGCTGTATTTCCACAGGCGTGTTTGCCTTTCCAAACAGGCGGGCGGCGGAGATCGCCGTGGAGACTGTGACCGCATGGCTCAGCGCCCATCCGGACGGTGTGGCGCGTGTGATTTTCAATGTATTCAAGGACGAGGACCTGGGGCACTATGAGGACCTGCTCCGCGCCTGACCCTTTCCCAAAACCAAAGGAGCAATACCATGTTTCAGATCATCAAGAAAAATCAAGCTGTCATGCAGGAGAGCCTTGCGGATAAAATCAAGGCGGCAAAATCGGCCTTGCAAACCGCCGATGCCATCGTGATCGGCGCGGGCGCGGGGCTTTCCGACGCTGGGGGCATCCGGTACTCCAGCAGCCGCTTTACAGACAATTTTCCGGATTTTATCCAGAAATACGGCATGACGGATATGTATACCGCCGGATTCTATCCCTTTCAGACCCAGGAGGAGAAGTGGGCCTATTGGGCGCGGCACATCCACCTGAACCGCTATGCCGCCCCGGTGGGCGGGGTTTATACCCAGCTGCTGGAGCTGGTCCGGGATCAGCCACACTTTGTGATCACCACCAACGTAGATGCGCAGTTTTACCGGGCGGGGTTCGATCAAACGCACATCTGGGCCGTTCAGGGGGACTACGGAAAACTCCAGTGCAAAAGGGGCTGCCACGACCGGCTCTATGACAATCAGGAACTGGTGCAGACCATGCTGGAGCAGACGAAGGACTGCAAAATTCCCAGCGGTCTGGTGCCCAAATGCCCCGTCTGCGGCGGCGGGATGGAGGTCAATATCCGCAAGGATATGTACTTTGTCCAGGATGCCCAGTGGTACGGGGAGGCCGGGCGGTATGAGACATTTTTGAACCGGGTCCAGGGGCAGAAGGTCGTGTTTCTGGAGCTGGGGGTCGGCTATAATACGCCCACCATCATTCGCCTGCCCTTTGAGCAGATGACTGCGGCGTTTCCAAATGCCACCCTGGTTCGAGTCAATCTCAGCTATCCCGATGTTCCGTCAAAATTGAAATCGAAAAGCATCTGCATTCAGGAGAATATTGCGGAAGTAATTTCCGATATTCGATCCGAATTCGGATTCTGACGCAAAACCGGTACAAAACACACAGCAGGGCATGGACGATCTGCGGCGTTTCCGCGCAAGATTCCGTCCATGTCCTGCTGTTTTTTCAAGATTTTCCGCCTCTAAATAAAAAAGGCTTATTGATTATCCGTACAATGCTGCCGGAACTCCCCCGGCGTCATGCCCTCCAGTTTTTTGAACACCCGCATAAAAACCCAGCGGTTGGAGAAGCCGGTTTGCAGGGCGATCTCGTCCAGGGTGCAGGCGGTCCCGCGCAGCAATTCTTTCGCTGCGGAAATGCGGACACTGTGGATATAATCCACCACACTGACGCCCATATCGGCCTTAAAGATCCGGGACAGATAGGAGGTGCTGATCCGAAACTCCTGGGAAAGGGATGCCGCGCCAAGGGTCTGTTCTGCATAATGTGTCTGCACAAATTGCTCGATGACCGGCATCTTTTTATTCCGGGTGTCCTGCGGGGTGAAGAACTGGTCCTCCAGGGTCGCCAAAATGTCGTAGGCGGTATCCCGCATCTCCTGATAGGTCTTGGCCTGGCTCAGCTTTGGCAGCATCTGTGAAAAATCGGGGGTTTGCTCCAGGGCTGTACCGCGTTCCTGGGCAATGGTATGCAGCACCAGCTCCATCCGGGAAAACACAGACGCCAGCGTGCGCTCCAGGCTGCCGTGTGCTGAGCTTCCGGCCGCAATGAGCCGGTCCAACGTGGTGGCGGCATCGAAAAACGCGTGCTGCTGGATCTGCCGCCAGAAGATCAGTTCCAGAGAAAGAGGCCGTTCCACGTCCGGCTGCGCCGACGGGGAAAACTCGTATTGTGTGCAGACTGCCTCCGATTGGCCGGTCCGGCGTTCGGAAACGCCCACGGCTGAACGAAAAAGCCTTCTGGGGCCTTCCTCCATATTGGAGATATGGCTCATGGAAATGTGGGAAACACCGGTTTTTGCAGCTGTTTTTTGATGGGTCCGCAGCAGAGCGGTTTTCAAAAACATGCTGAGATCCGCGCCCGTCTGCCGGATGTCCCGCTGGGCGGGAAGGGTTACATTCAGCAGGCATACCACAGTTCCGCGCACCTCAAAGAAATACGGCTTTCCAAAGGCCTCCAGCATCTGTTCATATGCCTGCGCGACTGCCCGCAGGGGACTTTGCACAGGCGTCTCCCGCGGCTCCGAAGCGCCGCCGTGGAACAGAAGGCACATAAACCAGGGGGTCACGGCCTCGCCGAAGAAGTCGGGCAGTTCGTGCATCAACTGCCGGCTGAGCTGGTCATCCTGAACGGCGCGCTCCATACGGGCTTGCAGCATCTCGCGGCGCAGCGTTTCGTTTTCCCGGCGCAAGGCCGCGTTTTCCTGCTGCAAGGCAAGCAGTTCTTGCCTATTTTCCATGACGGCACCTCCCTGCGATCACTTCTATTATAACGGAAAAAGCCGTCACGAAACTTCCAAATTTAAAAGGATTTTTTGTGGAAAAAGACCAGGCCCCGGCAGACTTGGCTTCTGCCGGGGCCTTTGCATCTCGGCCTATTCGCCGATATAAGCGTCGTAGGCGGCCTGCTCGATCTCAATGCACTGGGCAATGCCCATGCTCTCCAGGGTCTCGATGTATCCGTCCCATTCGGTCTCGATATCCATATCGCCCATAATGAACTTGGGGATGCAGGTATCTGCGTAGGTCATGATGTCCGCGCCCAAAGAGGACAGGGTCTCGTTGGAGGCGGCGTCCACGGTGACGCCGTTGGGCAGGATATACGCGCCGTCGTTGGATTCCGTCCAGATTTTCGCGGCATCCAGCTGAAGCTGGGAGGAGTAGTCTGTCAGGCGGCTGCGGAGGTAGATGCCCGTGAAGCTGCCGTAGGGGCAGTACATCCGCAGGAAGGAGGATACATCCACGCCGTATTCATTGTTTAGCACAAAGTCCTCCAGCACTACCTTATCGCCCTCCAAATGATAGGCGTCGCCCTCCGGGCCGTAGTTGTACATCCGGATGCCCTCGTCGGTGTACCAGTAATTCAGCCATTCCACCGCCAGGGGCACATTGTCACAGTTGGATGTGATGGTGATATCGGAATCGTTGATGACATATTCCACGGCGGTGCAGTGGTTGGTGTCGCCGTCCAGGGTCACCTCCGGGATGGGGGCGGAGATGAAATTTGGATCGGGGGAGCTGGCGGCATAGTCGTCCAGGCCCTCGAGCTGGGTGGCCCAGATGGCAACCTCGCCGTTGTAGATCATCTGGGACAGGGTGTTGTCGTGGGGATCAAAGGCGGTGGTGGCAAAGTCCTGATACAAAAGGCCTTCTTCATACCACTTGTGCATCTCCGTCAGGTAGTCCTTATAGGCCGGCTGATTCAGCGGCGTGCGGATCTCGTCGTCCACCACATAGAACGACAGGCTGCCGTTGCCCACGGCATAGGATTTCACCCCAAAGGCGCCCATCATATCGCTGCAGGTGGAGGTCATATAGCTGGGGACCTCCGCGCCGAACTGGTTCTTGGCGGCGGTGAGGTAGGTATAAACATCCCCAAAATCGCGGATCTCCAATCCCAGCTCCTCCAGCCAGTCGCCCCGGACGATGCTGCCGTTTTTCATACCCGGCTCGTCATAGGCGGCGATGAACTCAAAGACCTGGCCCTCATGGGTATAGGCGCTTTCCCGCAGACGGTCGTCGCTGTTGATGAGCGTGTAATAATCCGGTGCGTGCTCCTTGAGATAGGGCTCCACGTCCACGATCACGCCGTCTTCATAGGCGGCCTGGGAGGAGCCCACATAGCGGGTGCCGACGTTGATGAGCATATCCGTGTAATCTCCCGCGGCAATATAGACGTTGAACTGCGTCAGATAGGATTCAAAGGAGACGGACAAAAAATCGATATGAACGCCGGTCAGCTCCTCCAGCTCCTTGTAGCAGTCAAAGTCGTCCCACGCCATGGATACGCTGGACAGCGGACCCATGAAGTTACAGGCCAGGCAGTACATGGACAGGGTCTCCGGCTCCTCGCACAGGGGGTAGGTGATGGCGGGCAGGATCTCCTCCGGCGGCACATCGGAGGCTTCCAGCGTGCTGCCGGGCTCATCCGCAGAAACGGGCTCCGGGGCGGGCGCCGGCACTTCCGGTTCCGCGGAAGCCTGGACAGGCTGGGATTCGGGCGCCGCAGAGCTTGCCGGCGTGCCGCAGCCGGAACACAGAGCCAGCAGCAGGCTCAGCACCAGAAGCAGCGGCAGAAAACAACTCTTTTTCATGAGAAAACCTCCTTAAGCATTTGATTTGGTCACCTCCATCTTATGCACAGAACCGACACATGAAAAGGGCTGATATATGAACCGCGTGCCAAAATCTGAACCGGATCGGCCGAAATTCGGTGGTTCAGATTCTGGCACGCAGTTCAATTCTTCGCCCTTGTGCCCAGCGGCGGGATTCCATACAATGGAACCGTCAAGAAAGCGAACAATTCTGCTGACGGGAAAGGATGAACGGTATGAGCAGTAAATACAAGGCGCTGATCGTCTATTCCTCCATTACGGGGAATACGGAGAAAATCGCCGAGGCCTTTGCGGAGACCTTTCGGGAATACAACATTGCCCCCACGCTGATGAAGCTGGAGGGAAATTACCTGGGAGAGCAGATGGACCCGCCGGATATTGGAGCCTATGATTTCTTATGTC
>CABSAB010000048.1 GCA_902475515.1 uncultured Eubacteriales bacterium
TCCAGCGCTTTCCCCCCGCCGGGAGTACGGCCATGGCGCGTTGGTTGAAAAGGCACTGGCACCGGTTCTGCCCAGTGTGGAGGAGTTCCCCTATGCCATCCGTGTGGTGTCTGACATTCTCTCCTCCAACGGTTCCACCTCCCAGGGCTCCATCTGCGGCACGACGCTGGCACTGATGGATGCGGGCGTTCCCATCAAGCGGCCTGTGGCGGGCATCTCCTGCGGCCTGATCTCCGAGGGAGACAACTTCCGGACCTTTATCGACATCCAGGGTGTGGAGGACTTCCACGGCGAGATGGACTTCAAGGTGGCCGGTACTACTGAGGGCGTCACTGCCATCCAGATGGATCTGAAGAACGACGGTCTCACCATGGAGATCATTGAAAACGCCCTGGAGATCTGCCGCAAGGCCCGGCTGGAGATCCTGGACGAGATCATGCTCCCCTGCATCCCCGCGCCCCGCAAGGAGGTCAGCGAGTACGCACCCAAGATGATTTCCATGAAGATTCCCGTGGAGAAGATCCGCGAGGTCATCGGTTCCGGCGGCAAGACCATTCAGAAGATCACTGCCGAGACCGGCGCAAAGATCGACATCGACGACGACGGCTCCATCTTCATCTCCGCAGTGGACGCCTCCGCCTGTAAGGCCGCCAAGACTGCCATCGACAACATCTGCTTTGTGCCTGAGGTTGGCAAGCTGTACCACGGCAAGGTGGTGCGTATCATCCCCATCGGCGCCTTTGTGGAGCTGGCCCCCGGCAAGGACGGCATGATCCACATCTCCAAGCTGGAGAATCATCGCGTGGAAAAGGTGGAAGACGTGCTGAATGTGGGCGATATGACCTGGGTCAAGGTCACCGACATCGACGAGAAGGGCCGCGTGAATCTCTCCCGCAGAGATGCGCTCCGTGAAATGGAGCAGAAGCAGTAAAACAGCTCAAATTGAACCGACAGGCATATGCCTGTCGGTTTTTTGTCTGTTTTATTTGCTTCTGCTCCCTTGACAAGTTTTGTGAAATTCGCTACAATGAGGGTGCCAAGAGCACCGCTCTTATGTGCACAATTACCCACACACTCTGACAGAAAGGATGGTATCTATGAAGATCGATGAAATGCAGCAAGAAGATCTGTACGGCGATTGGAACATGTCTCTCAAAAAGACTCAGAATTACGCAACACCCGATCCGGAATCGAAGTCTCGCTGGAAATGGCCCAAACCCGGTAAGCTGGATGAGCTGGAAGCGACCTTTGAAATAGCCGCCATCCTCACCCTGATCTGCGGCTTGGTCTCCCCGGCCCGTCAGGCTTTCTGGATCACGCTGATCGTGCTTGGTGTGCTGGCTTTTATCACCCATGTAGTGCAAAGCCGCATGCACTTTCTCTGACACAATGCCCCGCTGATGGATCAAACATCAGCGGGGCCATTTTTCTTATTCCTCCGGCTCCAGCCACTGGAACGTGTCATAGTAGCCGTAGTAGTCCTCCAGGTTTTCCCTGGCCTCCTCTTCGGTGTAACCGGGCATGACCCCGGAATCGTCCTCGTTGCTGAGGATCACCTCAAACCCTGCTTCCCCGCCGGCGATGGCCATAAAAATCTCATCGCCGAAGCTGTCGTCATTCTCGTTGATCTTTGCGATCCATTTTGCCATGATCTGTCACTCCCGCTTTTCGGAATTGTATTGTCAGCATGATTATACGCACTTCTCATGGGAATGTAAAGGGGAATCTATAGACATTTTTCCTGATTTTCCGTATAATGTTTTTCATCCGATAAAAAGCAGGAGGAGGATTCCCATGAATCAATGCAGAATCACTGTTCTGAAATGCACCTTTGACCAAGCGCTTAAAGATACGTACATCCCTGACCCAGACTATGGGCCGTGCCCTTACTTCCAGCCTGGGCAGGTATTTTACAGCAAGGAGGGCGAGCAGCCCGAAGGCTTCGGCTGTAAGATTGGCTGGAAGTCCATCCAGGACGAGGCCAAGGGGATGACCCAGCCCCAGCCGGCGTTTTTTGAGGGGCGGCCCCATGTGGTGTGCTGCAATGATGGATGTCGACCGGTGATTTTTTTGCTGGAGAGCGTGGAGGAATAAGCATTGCATACAAAATGGCGGCGGGGGATCTACCTGGTGGGCGGCGGCTATCTTGAGAAGCTTCAGCCCCAAGACCAAGGACGCCGCCCCCATCAGGATAAAGCCCGCCCATAAAGCGTTCCAATGGGATGCTCGGGTATCAAACATCCAATGGAGCAGCCTGTTCCACGGCTCCCACTCCACGGCGATGGCCGCAAGGTCAAACAGCAGATAGCCGCCGCCCACCAGGTAGATCCAACGCCACCAAAAATTATGGCGCCTGTTCTGGATAAAAGTCACGATTCCCAGCAGGCACAGCACCGCCAGAAATCCCATCAATCCGAAATACAGCGGTCCCCGGCGCTCCATCAAGCCCATCCAAAAGGCCGCATAGCCCTCCCGGTCCAGCAACGCCCACACACGATGCAGGTGAAACAGGCCGAAAAACAGGAAAAACCATGGTTCAAAGGCTCTGATCTGCTTCATTTATGTCTCCTTCTGGGCCTCGATCTTCTCCGCCAGCTCATTGAGGTACACCCAGCGCTCCATTTTCTGATCCAGCTGCACCTCCAGCTCTGTCTTTTCCGCTGTGAGGCGCTCCAGTGCCGTGTAATCGGTGGCGGCCGTTTCCATCTCCGATTCCACTGCCGCAATTTTCTCCTCCAGAACGGCGATCTCGCCGTCGATGGCGTCATATTCCCGCTGTTCCTTGTAGGAAAAGCGCAGTTTTTCCTGCTTTTCCCGCTGGGGTTTGGGGGTTCTGGGCTCCTTCTTCTCCAAATTTTCCTCCGGCTGGCGCTTTTCCAGATAGTCACTGTAGCCGCCGGTGTAGCGGTTTACCTGCCCCTCCGGCGTCACTTCGAATATCTGCGCGGCGACCTTATCCAGAAAATAGCGGTCGTGACTGACTGCCACTACAATGCCGTCAAAACCCGCGAGATAGTCCTCCAATATGGTCAGGGTCTCAATATCCAGATCATTGGTGGGCTCGTCCAGCAGCAGCACATTGGGCGCTGTCATGAGTACACCCAGCAGATAAAGCCGCCGCCGTTCCCCGCCGGAAAGGGCACCGATGGTGCTGTATTGCAGGTCTCCGTCAAACAGGAACCGCTCCAGCATCTGGGTTGCGCTGAAGGTCCCCTCCCGGGTACGGACCGAGGCGGCGATCTCGTGAATATAGTCATAGGGCCGCTGGCTAAGATCCAGTTCTTTTCCCTCCTGGGAGAAATAGCCGATCTTCACAGTCTGTCCCACCCGGACCTCACCCCCATCGGGTAAGCTGCATCCGGCAATGAGATTCAGAAGTGTGGACTTCCCCGCCCCGTTGCAGCCCACTACGCCGATGCGGTCATCCCGCAGAAACTGGTAGGAAAAGGGCCGCAGGATGGGCCTTCCGTCAAAGGACTTCTCCACCTCCACAAGCTCTATGGTCTGCTTTCCCAGCCGGGAAGCCATGGAGGTCATCTGGGTCTGGGCCTGGGTCTCCGGGGCATCCATGGCCTTTAGCTCCTCATAGCGGCGGATGCGGTCCTTGGCTTTGGTGCCCCGGGCCTGGGGGCCGCGAATGATCCACTGGTACTCCCGCCGGAGAATGGTTTGGCGCTTGCGCTCCGCCGCCTCCGCGTAGTCATAGCGCTGCTGGCGAAGCTCCAGGTATTTGGAATAGTTGGCCTCATAGTAATAGACGCTCCCCCGCTCCACCTGGGCAATGCGGTTGCACACCCGCTCCAGAAAATAGCGGTCATGGGTCACCATCAGCAGGCCGCTCCGGAACTTCCGTAACCACTGCTCCAGCCACTCTACCATATAAGCATCCAAGTGGTTGGTGGGCTCATCCAGGATCAGCACCTCCGCTGGGTGGATCAGGGCGGTAGCCAGGGCCACGCGCTTTTTCTGGCCGCCGGACAGAGTTCCCATCTTTAATGTCACATCCGGAAGTCCCAGGCGGCTGAGCATGGTCTTGGCCTCGTACTCCTTGAGGCTGCGGAACTCCGCCGGGTGCCCCAGAAACACCTGTTCCAAGATGGTGGCCTCCGGGTCCTGCTCCGGGTTCTGGCGGAGAAAGCTCACCTGTACCCCCGGGTCCAGGGTCACCGTTCCCTCATCCGGCGTTTCCGTCCCGGCACAGATGCGGAGCAGGGTGCTTTTTCCCGTGCCGTTGATGCCGATAACACCGATCTTCTCCCCTGCGGAGAGATACAGGCTCACATCACAGAGCAGGGTCTTCATGCCGTAGTTTTTATGGATATGTTCTGCTGACAGAAGCATGGATCAAATTCCTCTCAAATGGTCTTGGGCGTCTCATCCCTGCCCAGCTTCCGGTAGGCCGTCAGCAGGAAGGTGGTGAAGCAGGTCACGGCGGAGATGGTATCCGCCACGGGCTCCGCCGCAAACACGCCCGTAATACCGAAGCCAATGCGGGGCAGAATCAGAATCAGGGGGATCAGCAGGACCACCTTCCTAAACAGTGCAAAGAATGTGGCCTTCTTTCCCTCGCCCATGGCCACAAAGGTATTCTGCGCTGCCATTTGCAGACACATAATAAAGTTCATACAGTAGAACACCCGGAACATGGGGATGGCCGTCTCCAAAAGAGAAGGGTCGCTGTTGAATATCCGGATCAGCTGGGCCGGGAAGAGCATCAGCACCAGCCATGCCAGCACCGCATAGACCGTACAGAATTTCACCAGGAACCAGAAGCTCTGCTTCACCCGGCCATATTCCCCGGCGCCGAAGTTATAGCCCGTCACCGGCTGGGCCCCCTGGGCAAAGCCGCTCATGGGCATAATGATGATCTGACTGACGGAGGTGGCAACAGTCATCACCGTCACATAAATATCCCCGCCGAACCGGCTGAGGCTGGCGTTGAACACAGCGGAGATGGCCGCCTCCGTGATATTCATGATAAAGCCGGAAAAGCCCAGACCCATGATCCGTCCGGCTACCTTGCCCTCCAGCCGGAGGTTCTTTGCCCGGACCCGGACCAGATTCTTCTTCCCCCGCAAAAACAGCAGGATCCAAACTGCCGAGACCGTCTGGGAGATCACTGTGGCAATGGCAGCCCCAGACACGCCCATGTTGAACACAAAAATAAAGACGGGGTCCAGGACGATATTGCATACGGCGCCGATCAGCACCGTCATCATGCCGGTCTTGGTAAAGCCCTGGGCATTGAGGAAGGGGTTGAGCCCCAAGGTGAACATTACAGCCAAAGACCCCATCAGATAAATGCTGATATACTGGTTTGCATAGGGATAGGTGGCATCGCTGGCCCCAAAGAGATAGAGAATGGGCCGCTTGACAAGAAAACAGATCAGCGGCACAAAGATGCCGAAGATCAAAAGGAGGGTAATGCTGTTTCCCAGCACCTTTTCCGCGCCGTCATCATCCTTAGCCCCCCGCAATATGGACGTCAGAGGCCCGCCGCCGTTGCCCACCAGATAGGAAAAGGCCGCGATAGACATGGTGATGGGATAGCACAGGCCAATGCCCGTCAGCGCCGTCTGGCCCACCCCTGCCAGGTGCCCGATATAGATACGGTCCACCACGGAATACAGGGCGTTGACCAGCATGGCCGCGATCATCGGCAGGGCCAGGCGAGTGATGGTCTTGGAAATGCTGCCCTTTGAAAAATCATTCTGCTGCGTCATAATCAATTTCGATTCCTTTCTAAAAAAGTCTTTCTAATAAGTATAGCACGGAATGCTTCACTTGTCATGTTCTTTTGCTCCTTTCGCGAATTTTCATATCGTATTGATAACTATATATCAAAATTGTTCTTATTTTATTGGATTTTTGCGGAAAAACATCGGTTTTTTCCGAGAAAAAAGTCTCGAATTTGTGGGTAAATTACACAATAATCTACCGATCTCATATACCCCGCGCCTTTTTTGTGCTATACTATGTTGGTAATGCGGCACTGCCGCAAGAGGAAAAGAGAGGAACAAAACTATGAAACGAAAATTTGGCGACAGAAGAGACGGCCGCCGGATCCGGAATATTGATGGGCTGCACAACATCATGATGCATCTGATGCCCAAGCGTACCGAATCCGAGGTCTATATGGAATTTCCCCTGGATGTAACGGATCTGCTGGAATTCATTCAGCAGCGAAATCTGGAGCATCCGGAGTACAAAACCACCGTCTTTCACTGCATCGTGACGGCTCTGATGCGGGTGATCTCCATGCGGCCCTATCTAAACCGCTTTATCTGCGGCCGGAAGCTCTACGAACGGGATGACATCACCATCAGCTTTGTGGCCAAGCGTAAATTTCAGGATCACGCGGAGGAGTCTCTCATGGTGCTCTCCGCCAAAGAGGATACCTGTCTGGAGAGCGTGACCAAAAAGATTGTGGGCGATGTTCACGAACTGCGGGAGTCCACCGGCAGCAACGATTTTGACCATGTGATCAACGCCATTGGACATTTCCCCTCCCCGGTTTTGCATCTGTTTATTGCATGCCTCCAGTTTCTCAGCGCTGTGGGGCATCTGCCGGAGTTTTTGACAGATGGCGACACCAACCACACCACGGTGCTGCTGTCCAATCTGGGCTCCATCCAGTGCGGCAGCTGCTATCACCATTTGAACAACTACGGCACCAACAGCATCATGATCACGGTGGGCGTGATCCACAAGGAGCCAAAGGTCCTGGAGGATGGGTCCATCCAGGTGCGGGATGTGCTGACGCTGGGCTTCACCGCAGACGAGCGCATTGCAGACGGCTTCTATTTCGCCCGGAGCCTGAAGCTGGCCGCTTATCTGATCGCCCATCCGGAGCTTCTGGACATACCTTTGAAGGAGGAGATCCCCTATGAATTCTAATGTAAAAACACCCTGGTACGAGCACTCGGAAGGGGTTCCGCTGCATCTTGAGTATCCCGACTGCTCCATGGTGGAGCTTGTGGCCCGCACCGCAGAGGCATATCCCGACGTGGTGGCCTACGAATTCTTTGGCGGCAAGACCACCTACCGGCAGTTCATGGAGGAGATCCGTCACTGCGCTGCGGCCCTATGTGCCATGGGCGTGGAACCGGGCCAGAAGGTCACTATCTGCATGCCCAACACTCCCCAAGCTGTAGTGATGTTCTATGCACTGAACTACATGGGCGCCATCGCTAATATGGTACATCCCCTGTCCGGCCAGGAGGAGATCGCCTTTTATCTCAACGAGAGTGAATCCGTGGCGGCACTGACGCTGAATCAGTTCTATGGAAAATTTGACGCCATCCGGGACAAGATCCATATCAAAAAGCTCATCATTGCCAGCATATCCGAAGCCCTTTCCGGCCCCATCAAGCTGGGCTATTGGGCCACCCAGGGACGGAAGATTCCCGAAGTACCGAAAAATGATGAATTGGTGACCTTGTGGAAGGATTTTCTGAAGGCCGGCGAGGTTTATGCCGGCACCGTGGAGAAAAAAACGGCTGCCCAGGACACCGCCGCTATCCTCTACAGCGGCGGCACCACCGGCACCACCAAGGGCATCCTGCTGAGCAACCTGAACTTCAACGCCCTGGGCCTCCAGACCGCCGCCGCCGGAAACTGCCTGGTGGTGGGACACAAAATGCTGTCCATTATGCCCATCTTCCACGGCTTTGGCCTGGGCGTTTGCATCCATACGGTGCTCATCAACGGCGGCACCTGCATTCTGGTGCCCCAGTTTACCGTGGAGTCCTACGCAGGCCTGCTGAAGAAGCACAAGCCCAACTACATTGCCGGCGTTCCCACCCTGTACGAAGCGCTGCTGCGGCTGAAAAAGGTGGAAAATTTAGACCTTTCCCAGCTGGAGGGCATCTTCTCCGGCGGCGATTCCCTGTCCATTGAGCTTAAGCATAAGGTGGACGACTTCCTGAAAAGCCACGGCTCCCAGGAGCAGATCCGGGAGGGCTACGGCACCACGGAATGCGTCACAGCCAGCTGTCTGACGCCCAAGAGCTCTTACAAGGAGGGCAGCATCGGCATCCCCTTCCCGGACACCTATTACAAGATCGTGCTTCCCTCCACCCACGACGAGGTGCCTTACGGCCAGATCGGCGAGATCTGCATCTCCGGCCCCACGGTCATGCAGGGCTACATGAACCAGCCCAAGGAAACCGCCCAGACCCTC
>CABSAB010000049.1 GCA_902475515.1 uncultured Eubacteriales bacterium
GGTGAAGTTCAGCACGGTGTTGGAGCCAACGGCCCAGAGCTCTTCGTCGGACTTGCCGCCCAGCTCCTCGGGATAGAGCTTCCGCATGACCTCGTTTGCCCACTTGGTCTGGGCCTGGTTGTAGTCCACAAAGAAGCCCTTGACAGCCTCATAGCCCACATACTTGCCGCTGTTCACGGTGATGGTGGGCTCGTTCTTGGACCAGTTTTCAAACTGGCGCGCATGCTGCTTATAGCAGGTGAGGAACGTGTATTTGCCCATGAGGTTGGCAATGGCGGTGGTATCCTCTACCACATCGGCCATATGCAGCACGTCCAGGGGTGGATGTTTATAAGACATATGCTTGCCTCCTGTTCTAAAATATTACTATATTCAGTTTAGCTTTGAAAGCATGAAACCTCAAGTATCACTATCTGATTTGACCTTTCACTTTTAGCACAGTGTTTTAAATGGAGATGCAGGGGCATTCCAGAGGGTACAAATATTGCCGGGGGGCATAAAAATGCGCTGTTTTGCTGGACATATCCCCCAAAATCTGCTATACTGACCTTTGAAATGTGAAGTTTTTATGACAGATCTGTTTTGGTTTTATAAAAAGCTTCACAAAGCCATGTGGAAGGAGACTAAATATGAAAACAAACAACCGTATGCTGGCGCTGCTTCTGGCGCTGTGCATGATGCTCGCTGTGCTCGCCGGCTGCGGCGACACGAGCTCCAAGCAGGAGGCATCCGCTTCCGCGCCCGCTGTCCAGGAGCCTTCCGAGGCGCCCGCCGCGCCCTCTGAGGAGCCCGGCTCCGTAGATGAGTCCAAGAACTCCATGGCCGTCGATGACAGCGCCCTGGAGGCCGCCCTAGATGAGGTGGAGATCCCGCCGCTGGAGCTGCCTCTGACCGAGGAGCCTGTGACGCTGAGCTTCTGGACCCAGGGCCCCGGCGGCCAGGTGGGCGAAAAGTACCCCGACTTTGCCGAGTACCCCGTCTTTATTGAGGCCCAGGAGCGCACCGGCATCACCCTGGACTTCATCCAGGAGAGTTTTATGACGGTCAACGAGAAATTCAACCTGATGATCGCTTCTCAGGACTATCCCGACATCATCGGTTCCTTCAATTCCATGTATTCCGCCGGGGACGACAACGGCATTGAGGAAGAGATCATCATTGCCCTGGAGGATTACGCGGACCTGTTCCCCCACTATCAGAAGTACCGTACCTCCACCCGGTTCCTGGAGACGGCCACCACCACGGCGGAGGGCCATATCTCCGGCTTCTACAACATGATGAGCGACTTCATCGGTCCCTTCTTCGGCATGATGGGCCGAGGCGACTGGATCGACGAACTGGGTATGGGGATGCCCGAGACCTACGATGAGCTGCATGAGCTGCTGCTGGCCATGAAAGACAAGTACGGTTGCACCACCACATTGATGCTGGACTCCGCCGCCGTGGGCAACGACAACTTCCTGGCTGGCGGCTACGGCATCGCCTGCATGCTGGCCACCAATGCCAAGGAGAGCTACTGGATGGTCCAGGACGGAGAGGTCAAGGACGGCATCACCGGCGAGGGCTACAAGGAGTATCTGTCCATGCTGCATCAGTGGTATGAGGAAGGCATCATCAACTCCGACTTCGTCAACGCCGCAGGCGCCATGAGCTCTGACGGCATGGGTGATATTATCGGCGGCAACTGCGGCGTGTTCTTCAACGGGGCGCCTATGATGGATATGTACGCCTCCATGGCCGACGATCCGAACTTCCGCATTGTGGGTATGCCTGATCCCGTGAAGGAGAAGGGTGAGAAGACCCATGTGGACACCACCGAGTATGACTTCGGCAAGGAAATGATGTCCATTTCCACCAATTGCCAGGAGCCTGAGCTGGCCATCCAGTTCTGCGAGTACCTGTACACGGACGAGGGCATCCAGCTGGTGAACTACGGCGTGGAAGGCCTCAGCTGCGAGGTAGTGGACGGCAAAGCTCAGTTCACGGACCTGGTGCTGAACAACCCCGACCTGGGCGACCCCATCTCCTTCTACACCGGCCGGAACAGCGTCCCCTCCTGGGAGTCCAACAAGAGACTGCTGGACACCTTCACCGAGGACGTAAAGGATGCCTTTGGGGTCTGGGAAAGCAGCCGCGACAATCGGGATGCTTATCCCTATGTGGCCCAGCTGACCATTGAGGAGACCGAGGAAATTTCCAAACTGGCCGCGGATTATCAGTCCTATGCGGACGAGTGCCGTCAGAAATTCATTGTCGGCGACATGGACATTGAGACCGAATACGAGGCCTATGAGGAAGAGGTCCGCACCCAGGGCCTGACCCGCGCCCTGGAGATCAAGCAGGACGCTTATGACCGGTATATGGAAAAGTAAACAGATATACGGAAAATGGGGTGCGCCAAAAGGCGCACCCCATTTTGTCAAAGCCCCGCCGCAGATCAGTTCTGCGGCGGGGCTTACTGTTATCCCAGCTGGATCTCCAGCCGTTTTTCGATGAAGGTCAGGATCTCCTCCATGGCCATTTTGGCCTCGGGGTAGTAGTTGTAATCCATGGCAAAGGTGTGGGGCATATCCTGGCCGAAGTGGAACAGCACCTCCACATTGGCCCTGGCAGCCTTGGCGGCCAGGCGGACCGCCCCGGCAGAGAGGCTCTCGCCGCCGCCGGTCTGGATGACCATGGGCGGAAGCCCCGCAAAGTCGCCGTAGATGGGCGAAAGCAGCGGGTCCTTGGGGTCCGCATCCGGGGCGTAGGCCCGCTGCACCTTGTCGCTGGAATCGGAGAGGAAGTCGTGGGTATACAGCTCCTGCCTGTACCACTCCACATCGTCCACGGGGGAGGAGCACCAGAGGACGGCAGGCAGCTTCAGGCCACGGGCCTTGGCGGCCAGGGCCACAGACAGGGTCAGGGCCGCGCCGGCGGATTCGCCGCCCACCACGATGTGCTCATAGCCCATATCCAGCAGGCCCTCGTAGAAGTTTACACAGTCCTCCACGCCGGCCGGGAACGGATGCCAAGGGGCCAGGCGGTATTCCACCCCGTAGCCCTCCAGGCCCAGACGCTGGGCAAAGAGCTTTAACAGCGGGCCGCCGGTCATGGCGGAGCCAATGGTGAAGCCGCCGCCGTGGAGATACAAAAAGGCGCACTTCTCCCGGAGGCCAGGCATGGTGAGATGGAGGCCGGGAACGCCGTTTACCGTGACCTTGCCGCCGCTGGTGCCCTCCGGCAGCTCCGGAACGGGGGCCACATAGTCCTCTGGGAACATGGGCACCCCCAGGTCCGCGCCGGGATAATTGTTGGGCCCGCCCTGGACGGGGCCGCCGGGATTAAAGCCGGGAGTATCGCCGGTGGGCGGAGCGGTGGGGATATTGCTCCGGAAGGCAAGGAATTCTTTACTGGGCATGGGGACACCTCCTGTTTTTGATGGTTTTAGTATAGCACAGGCCGGGGAGAAGTCAATTCGGATTTGGCGTGGGCGGATCGTGATCGGGAATGGGTGCGTGGAGGCAAACGGACTGGATTTTTGGGCGAAAGGTGGTATACTGGGGATATGAAAACGCACGACAGAGGAGTGAGACAGGTGAGGCGCTGCATTGTATAGGCCGGAATCGTCGCTTATAGGATTAATTACAGGAGGGTATTATGACGATTTCGGAAAACAACTTATATCCGCGGACGGGAGACCGGGAGACCATTTATCTGCGGCATGCCATTACGGACCCCAGTATTACGGTGGGGGAATATACCATGTACAACGATTTTGTGCATGACCCCAGGGAGTTTGAGAAGAACAACGTACTGTATCATTATCCCGTCAACCACGACAGGCTGCGCATTGGCAAGTTCTGCTCCATCGCCTGCGGGGCAAAGTTTTTATTCAACAGCGCCAATCACACGTTGGGGTCGTTGTCCACGTATCCTTTTCCGATCTTTTTTGAGGAATGGGATTTGCGCGCGGCGGACATTGCGGAGGCCTGGGACAACAAGGGCGATATCGTGGTGGGAAACGACGTATGGATCGGCTACGAGGCGGTGATCCTGGCGGGGGTGACCATCGGCGATGGGGCGATCATCGGCGCCCGGGCCGTGGTGACCAAGGATGTGCCCCCGTATACCATTGTGGGCGGCGTGCCCGCGAAGCCCATCCGAAAGCGCTTTTCGGAGGAGACCATTGCGGCGCTGATGGCGCTTCGCTGGTGGGATTGGAACAGGGAGTGGATCGCGGAAAATATCCAGGCGATCCAGCACGGACAGCTAGACAAGCTTCGATAAAAAGCCGCCCTGCCGCATACGCGGCAGGGCGGTCTTTCTCGTATTATACTTCTTTGTACATGGCCACGGCATCAACCTTCTTGGTGGATTCGCTGAGGCTCAGCACCTCCACCTTGACGGTCTTTTGGCCGAAGCGGATCTCGATGACGTCGCCAAGCTTTACATCGTAGCTGGCCTTGGCGGGGCGGCCGTTGACGCTGACGCGTTCGGCATCGCAGGCTTCGTTGGCCACGGTGCGGCGCTTGATGAGGCGGGAGACTTTCAAATATTTGTCCAGTCGCATAGGGGCCTCCTCAACAGAGCTTGGCGCCGGCGGGGATGTTGTCGTCCAGCATTAGGAGGTTCAGGCGCTCCTCGCCATTTTCCTGATGGACGGCGGAAATGAGCATGCCGCAGGAATCCAGGCCCATCATCTTCCGGGGCGGTAGGTTCACGATGGCGACTAAGGTCTTGCCCAGAAGCTCCTCGGGCTTATAGTACATGGAGATGCCCGAGAGGATCTGCCGGTCTGTGCCGGAGCCGTCGTCCAGCGTGAACTTTAACAGCTTTTTGCTCTTGGGCACGGCTTCGCAGGACTTGACCTTGACCACACGGAAGTCGGATTTTTCAAAGGTCTCGAAGTCCACCGGCTCCTCGGTATAGGGCTCCAGCTCAATGGCGGGAGCGGCATTGGTCATCGCCTGCTGGGCCTGGAGTTCCTCCAGGGCGGTGAGTTCCTTTTCCATGTCAATGCGGGGGAAGAGGTTCTCGCCCTTGTTGACGGAGACAGTTTTGGAGAGTGCGCCAAAGGTCAGGGTGGAATCCCAAGTGCGGATGTCCGCGCCTGCGCCGATCTGGGCAAAGAGCTTATCCATGCTCTCGGGCATAAAGGGTGTCAGCAATACGCCGCAGATGCGGGTGGCTTCCAGCAGATTGTACAGCACACAGGCAAGCCGTGGGCCGTTTGCGTCCATATCCTTGGCAAGGACCCAGGGGGCGTTTTCATCAATATACTTGTTGGCCCGGGCGATGACTTTAAAAACCTCGGAAAGAGCGTTTTGGAACTGGAAGCGCTCCATCTGCTCCTCGTATTTGCCCGGCAGGGCCGAAAGCATGGAAAGCAACTCCGTGTCCAGAGTGTTATCTGAGGTCTGGATTTCGGGGAGCGTCCCGCCGAAATATTTGCCCGCCATGGCCGTAGTCCGGGAGACGAGATTGCCCAGGTCATTTGCCAGGTCGGTATTAATGGTCTGAATGAGCAGCTCATTGGTAAAGTTGCCGTCGGAACCGAAGGGGAAGGTCCGCAGCAGGAAGAACCGCAGGGCGTCCACGCCGTAGCGCTCGGCCAGGAGATAGGGATCCACCACGTTGCCCCGGGACTTGCTCATCTTCTCACCGTTAAAGTTCAGCCAGCCGTGGCCGTAGACCTTCTTCGGCAGGGGCATATCCATGCTCATGAGGAACGCTGGCCAGTAGATGGCGTGGAACCGGACAATCTCCTTGCCCACAAAGTGCGCGTCGGCGGGCCAGAATTTGTCGTAGTCGTTGTATTTATCGTTCAGAAGCCCCAGTGCGGTGGTGTAGTTAAACAGCGCGTCCAGCCACACATAGACCACATGGCCCGGGTCGAAGTCCACGGGAATGCCCCAGGAAAAGCTGGTGCGGGAGACGCACAGGTCCTGAAGACCGCCCTCACAGTCGATGAAGTTGTTGACCATTTCATTGACCCGGCTTTTGGGCTCCAGGAAGTCGGTGTTTACCAGCAGGTCCCGGACCTTGTCCGCGTACTTGGATGCCCGGAAGAAATAGGCCTCCTCCTCGGCATCGTAGACCTCCCGGCCGCAGTCGGGGCATTTGCCGTCCACCAGCTGGCTGTCTGTCCAGAAGGATTCGCAGGGCTTGCAGTATTTGCCCACATATTTTCCCTTGTAGATGTCGCCCTTTTCGTACATGGCCTTAAAGACCTTCTGAATCGCGGCCACATGGTAGTCGTCCGTGGTGCGGATGAAGCGGTCGTTGGAGATGTTCATGAGCTTCCACAGGTCCAAAACGCCCTTTTCCCCGGTGACAATCTTGTCCACGAACTGCTGGGGAGTGACACCGGCGTCCTTGGCCTTATCCTCAATCTTCTGGCCGTGCTCGTCGGTGCCCGTGAGGAACATTACGTCAAAGCCCCGAAGGCGCTTATACCGGGCCATGGCGTCCGTGGCCACGGTACAGTAGGTGTGTCCGATGTGGAGGCTTGCCGAGGGATAGTAGATGGGGGTGGTTATATAATAGGGTTTTTTCTCCATGGATCAAAAACTCCCTTCCTAAAATATGGGCAATTTCGTATCCATTATCATACCCAAATTTCCATGGTAAATCAAGCGTTTTTTCCCAAAAGGGGGCGGGAAATGCAAAAAGTTGGCGGCTGGGACGAAAAAACTATTGTAATTTTCCGGGAGCGTGCTATAATATGGGCAATTCATCCGATGAAAGGGATCATCTATGAAGCGTTTGACCAATCGATTTTACGGCTTTTTTACCTGCTTCTTTTTTGGAAGCGGGCATTTGTCGTATACGGATTGAGTCAAAACTTCAAAGGACTGTGTGGGCTCCTGCTGAATTTTGATTCAGGCAGGAGCTTTTTTGCGGTCTTATTTTCATACAGGGGAAGTGTTTTTATGGTCATTATTATGAAGCCCGGCACAGGGAAGGAGCGCATTGAGGCCCTGGCCCATGAGCTGGAGAAAAAGGGATTGCAGGTGGGCATCACCAACGGGGAGCACTGCTCCATCCTGGGGCTGGTGGGAGACACCACCAATCTGGACGCGGACGATTTGATGCTCCACGAGGGCGTGGAGCGGGTCATGCGGGTCCAGGAGCCTTACAAAAAGGCCAACCGGAAATTCCATCCCGAGGACAGCGTGATCTCCGTGGGGGACGCGAAGATCGGCGGCGGGAATTTCACGGTGATCGCCGGGCCCTGCTCTGTGGAGACCGAGGCCCAGATCACCGCCGTGGCGAAGGATGTGAAGAAGAGCGGGGCGAAGCTCCTGCGGGGCGGGGCGTTCAAGCCCAGAACGTCGCCCTACTCATTCCAGGGTATGGGCGTCCAGGGGCTGGAGCTGCTGCTGAAGGCCAAGAAGGCCACGGGGCTTCCCATCGTCACGGAGATCATGAGCCCCAAATACTGCGAGATCTTCGAGAGCACCGTGGACGTGGTGCAGATCGGCGCCCGGAATATGCAGAACTTTGACCTCTTAAAAGAGGTGGGCAAGATGAGTAAGCCCGTGCTGTTAAAGCGGGGCCTTGCCAATACCTACGAGGAGTGGATCATGTCCGCCGAGTACATCATGAGTGAGGGCAACGAGAACGTGATCCTCTGCGAGCGGGGCATCCGGACCTTTGAGACCTACACCCGGAATACCCTGGACGTGGCGGCCATCCCCAGCCTGCGGCGGATGACCCATCTGCCCATTATCGTGGACCCCAGCCACTCCGGCGTCTTCCCCATGAACTTCGCCAGGGCTGTGGGGGCCGACGGCATCATTGTGGAGGTCCACAACGATCCGCCTCGGGCCCTTTGCGACGGCAAGCAGAGCCTGACCCCGGTGCAGTTCGACGCGCTGATGGAGAAGGCCACAGCCCTGGCGAAGTTCATGGGGAAGACCCTATGAGCAGTCTGCGGGTGAACCTCCCGGGACGGGAGTACGATATAATCTGTGAGCGCGGAGCCTTGGACCGGGTGGGAAGCCTGGTTCGGCCCCTGCTTCGGGGGAAATTAGCGGCAATCGTCACAGATTCCAACGTGGAGCCCCTGTATGCCTCTCGGGTGGCAAGGAGCCTGCATCTGGCGGGATTCCAGGCGGCGATCCTGGAGATCCCCGCCGGAGAGACCAGCAAATGCCCGGAGGCGCTGGCGGAGGTGGCCGCAGCAA
>CABSAB010000050.1 GCA_902475515.1 uncultured Eubacteriales bacterium
CAGCACGGAGATGCCGTCCATCCCGGACCGGGGCGACTGCTCCCTCTCGGGCCCCGGCGGCACGGTACACCTGGCGGGCAAGGAATTTCAGATGCTGGAAATGCTGATGGTGAACCCCGCCCAGGTGATCCCCACGGAGCGGTTTTTGGAAAAGGTCTGGGGCTATGACAGCGATGTGGAGCTGAATGTGGTTTGGGTGAACATCTCCGCCCTGCGGAAAAAGCTCCAGCAGGTGGGCGCGGCAGTGGTGCTGCGGGCCTCCCGGGGCATCGGATATATGCTGGAGGAACAGACATGATCAAGCGATTGCGGCGGCGGCTCATCGCCACCACCATGCTGGCGGTGGTGCTGGTGTTCGCGGCCATTATGAGCATGGTAAACGTGGGAAACCACTACAGCAAGGAGCAGGAGTCCGACGGACTTCTGGCGATCCTGACGGAAAGCGGCGGCGCGTTCCGGAAGCCGGAGGCAGCCCCGACGCCAGCGCCCACACCGACCCCCTCGCCATCTCCATCGCCCACACCGTCGCCCTCGCCGGAGCCTACCGCGGCGGTGACCGCTTCCGACTTGCCCGGGCCCCCGTGGGCCGGGCCGGATGGCATCCCCGGCCAGGGAAAGGGCGCAGGCAAGGGCCCGGAAGACCTGCCGCACAAGGGCGACATCCCCAAGTGGGCCTGGGACGCATACTGGGCAGCCCAAACAGAGCCGTCTCCCGAGCCTTCGCCGGAGCCTACCCCGGAACCGTCGCCGGAACCCACACCGGAGCCCACACCCCGGTTCTTCTATCAGGAACCCACAGCGGAAACCCCCTACGAGACCCGATACTTCTCCGTGGTGTTCGGCGAAAACGGGAAGCTCTCCTCGGTGGATACCAGTAAGATCGCCGCCATCTCCACCAGCCAGGCGGTAAAGATGGCCCAGGCCCTGCTGGCAGCAGGGGAGACCTCGGGCTACTACGGAAACTACAAGTATCTTGCGGACGAAACGGATGGAAAAACCCTGTATGTTTTCCTGGACTGCACGAAAAATATCCAGGGAGAGAAACAGCTGCTGCTGATCTCCGTGCTGGTGAGCGTGGTGGGCATTCTGGTGATCTTCCTGATCGTGGTGCTGCTGTCGCCCCGGATGATTCGTCCGGTGGTAGAAGGCTACGAAAAGCAGAAGCAGTTCATCACCAACGCCGGCCACGAGATTAAAACGCCCCTGGCGGTGATCGATTCCTGCGCCGACGTCATTGAGCTGGAGCAGGGGGAGAGCAAATGGACCGCAGGCATCCGCGGCCAGGTCCAGCGGCTTGGCGCCTTGACGGCTCAGCTGACGAACCTGGCCCGGCTGGACGAGCAGGGAGAAAAGCTCCCCATGGAGGAATTTGACCTGTCCGGCCAGGTGGAGGACGTGGCTGCCAGCTTCCGGCTCCTGGCGGAAAACCAGGGTCTCACGCTGGATACGGACATTCCCGCTAGGATCGTCTGCACCGGAAACGCCCCCATGCTGGAGGAGCTGTGCTCCATTCTGCTGGATAACGCGGTGAAGTACACCACCCCCGGCGGGACCATCTTCCTCTCCCTCCGGAAAAAGGGCCGCCGGGTGCTGCTGTGCTGCGAAAACCCCGCCCAGGGCCTCACCCCCGGCAGCCAGAAGCAGCTCTTTGACCGCTTCTACCGGGGCGATGCTTCCCGGGGCGGCGAACAGAAGGGTTATGGCATTGGCCTTTCCATGGCGGAGGCCATTGTGGATGCCCACCGTGGAAAGATCGAGGCGGAAAGCCCCGACGGCGAGCGGTTTGTGATCACCATAATCCTGTAGTTCCCTTCATACAAAAAGCCTCCCCCGAAGGGGAGGCTTTTGCTATGTAATAATAGCCGTATACCTGGCACGCTTCTGCGGGCTGATGTGGCCATCGGCCCCCCAACTTGTTCAAAATCTATTTGCATTCATCTTAACTAAATTTAAGGTTCCCCCTTTAGACTGAAGACAGTTCAAACAGGAGGCGGACTATGGGAAACGATGTATTTCAGCGTCACGAGATCAAATTCTTAGTGAGCCAAAGCCAGCGGAAGCGGCTCCTATCCCACATTGGCGGGTATCTGGTGCCGGATATCCACGGAGAGAGCACCATCTGCAATATCT
Source organism: uncultured Eubacteriales bacterium (assembly GCA_902475515.1). GTDB lineage: Bacteria > Bacillota > Clostridia > Oscillospirales > Oscillospiraceae > HGM13006. The sequence goes on from CABSAB010000050.1 coordinate 2,131, forward strand.
ATTATGATACGCCGGATTTTCGCCTGATCCGCCGGAGCCTGGAAAAGCCCAACTACAAGGAAAAGCTCCGGCTGCGGAGCTATGGCCCCGTCGCCTCCGTCGACACGGTCTTTCTGGAGCTGAAGAAAAAATATGCCGGGGTTGTCTACAAGCGCCGCATCGAACTGCCTGAGGCGGCAGCCACGGCCTATATGGCCCGTCAGGAGGGCCTGCCCCAGGACAGCCAGATCGGACGGGAGATCGCCTATTGCTGCGGATTCTATGAGAACCTGCAGCCCAGCGTGTATCTCTGCTACGACCGCAGGGCCTTTTTTGCGGCGGAGGATCCAAATCTGCGGATCACCTTTGATCAAAACATCCGGTTCCGGCAGGACCGGGTCAGTCTCCGGGCGGCGCCCGGGGGACGGGACATCCTGGGGCCGGGAGAAGCTCTGCTGGAGATTAAGACCGCCACGGCCATGCCCATGTGGCTGGTGGAAGCACTCAGCCGGGAAGGCATCCGGCAGACCTCCTTTTCCAAGTACGGCATGGCGTACACGACGATATTACAGGAAAAATTAAACGAAAGTCGAGGGATCTATCATGTTCAAGCTGTTTGAGAGTTTACTGCCCGCGGGGACCCAGGGGCTCACCCTACCGGTGTTTGCGGTCTGCCTGGCTTCGGCTCTGGTGCTGGGGGCCATCGTAGCCCTGTGCTATACCTACCGGGCCACCTACACGGGAAGCTTCGTGGTGGCGCTGGCGCTGCTACCGGCCATCACCTGCGTGGTGATCCTGATGGTCAGCGGCAGCCTGGGGGCCGGCGTGGCCGTGGCGGGGACCTTTTCCCTGGTACGCTTCCGCTCCAACCCCGGCACTGCCAAGGAGATCTGCGCGGTATTCCTGGCCATGGCGGTGGGACTGGCCTGCGGCATGGGCTGCCCCGGCTTTGCGGCGGTATGTACCCTGGCCCTGTGCCTGATGAGCCTGCTGTACGAGCGCATCGGCTTTGGAGAAAAAGCCCACCGGGACCTGCGGCGGACGCTGCAGATCACCATTCCCGAGGAGCTGAACTTCCATGGGGCCTTTGACGACCTGTTTGCCACCTACACCTCCCAAGCCAAGCTGGTGCGGGTCCGCACCACCAACCTGGGCAGCCTCAACAAGCTGACCTATGAGCTGGTGTTCCTGGAGGAGGGCCTGGAGAAGAACTTTATCGACGATCTGCGCTGCCGCAACGGGAACCTGGAGATCAGCATCTTCGCCCAGGAGACCCCGGCAAACGCACTATAACAATAGGAGGGATTCATTATGAAGCAGTTATTGGCAATTCTACTGGCTGTGGCCCTGCTCTGGGGCCTTGGCGCATGCGGCGCCGCTCCGGCGGCGGAATCCGCTGCGGCATCCGAAGCGCAAAGCGCCGTGTCCCAGGAACCTGCGCAGTCTGCGGCTACGGCTGCAGCTGCGGATACGGAACCGGCGGCACCCGCCGAAGCCTCCACAGAGGCTGTCACCAGTATCCCCCACAGCGACAACGATATGTTTACCGACCGGGACTATGAGATCGGCTGGTCCGACCCGGTGACGGTGGAGCTACAGGGCGACACCGCCGCAGTGGACGGCGCCGGGGCCATCGTCAGCGGCAGTACCGTCACTGTGAACACAGCGGGAAGCTATGTCTTTACCGGCAAGCTCCAGGGCCAGGTGGTGGTGGACGCAGCGGACACCGACAAGGTGCAGCTGGTGCTGGACGGAGCCGAGATTGCCTGCGACGGCAGCGCAGCCATCTACATCAAAAACGCCGACAAGGTCTTTGTGACCACGGGCCGGGATTCGGAGAATACCCTCTCCTCCGCCGGGGAATTCGTACAGACCGATGACAACAACGTAGACGGTACCATATTTGCCAAAGCGGACCTGACCCTCAACGGTGCGGGCACGCTGGCCGTGGAAAGCGAAACGGGCCACGGCGTCGTCACCAAGGATGATCTGAAGCTCACCTGCGGCACCTATGCCATTACGGCGGCGGGCCAGGGGCTTTCCGGCAAGAACAGCGTCCGGGTGGCCGGCGGCGAGATCACCATGGACTGCGGCAAGGACGGCATCCACTCCCAGCATGACGAGGATGCGGAAAAGGGCTTTATCTACGTCATCGGCGGCAGCTTCCACATCGCCTGCGGTAATGACGCCCTGGATGCCTCCGGCGGCCTGACTGTCGAGGACGGAGATTTTGAGATCGAAACCAACGGCGGCGCGGAAAATGCCCCGGTCCATATGGACGAGCGCATGGGCGGCCCCTTCCCCACCGGGGACACGGAGACCGACCTGGATGATCTGGTGTCGGATTCCCACAAGGGCCTTAAGGCTGAAAGCATTCTGGTCTCCGGCGGCACCTTCCAAATCAACGCGGCAGATGACGCGGTCCATTCGAACGGGACCCTGGATATCTCCGGCGGCGACTTCACCATTCGCACCGGGGACGACGGACTGCATGCGGACGTAAGCCTGACGGTATCTGACGGAACGGTCCGCATCGAAAGCAGCTATGAGGGCATCGAAAGCGAGACCATCACCCTCTCCGGCGGTACCGTTGCCGTGACGGCTGCGGATGACGCGGTGAACGGCAGCGGAGGCAGCCCGCTGGTGACGATCTCCAGCGGCGATATCACCCTGAACTCCGGCGGCGACAGTCTGGATTCCAACGGGAGCCTGTATGTGTCCGGCGGCACCATCACCGTCTTCGGCCCGGAAAACAGCGGCAACGGCATGCTGGACTGCGACGGCGTTGCGGAGATCACAGGCGGCACCCTCCTGGGGGCCGGGGCCTCGGGCATGAATCAGAACTTCGGCGGAAGCTCCACCCAGTGCTCTATTCTGACAGACCTGTCCGTCCGGCAGAGCGCCGGGACTACCGTGACCGTGACGGACAGCAGCGGTGCCGAAGTCGCATCCTATACACCGGAAAAGGACTTCCAGTGCGTGATCATCAGCGCCCCGGAACTGACCGTGGGCGAGACCTACACCATCACCGCCGGGACCGAGACGGTGACGGTAGAGCTGACGAACGTGATCTACGGCGCAGGCGGCGGCTTCGGCGGCGGCCGGGGCCGGATGTTCTAACTCGAAATTCTGGGGGAGAGACCAATGAAAATCAGTATGATCCTGGCCTGGGCCGCAGTGGTATGCGTGCTGCTCACAGCAGCACGGTACCTGGCCCGTATCAGTAAGAACCCAACCTGTAACTGTTTGTTCCATAAGCTTCATATCCCCACCGGGCTGCTGGCGCTGGGCTTTGGGCTTCTGCACGGCCTTTTGGCGGGGAATTTCCCCGGCGGCAGCCTCCTTCTGGGGCCCATGCTGCTGACACTGAACTGGGGCAGTGCGTGCTTTGTGCTGATGCTCCTGCTGCTGCTCAGCTATCTGCTGAAAAAGCAGCTGAAAAGAGCCTGGATGCCGGCCCACCGGGTGCTGACGCTCCTGCTGCTGGCAGCGCTGGCAATGCATCTCTGGGATGTGGGCATCCATGTGCTGGACAAGACCCCGGCCCCCACGGCGGCGGTCAGCGTCTCCGTAACGCCCCGGCATACCAGCACGCCTACGCCGCAGACTCCTGCCCCCTCTGCGGCGGAATCTCTTGCGGAAGCATCCCCGGCCTCGGCGGAGGATGTGCCCGTACCAACCGACACCCCAAGCCCCTCCCCGGAACCCACGCCGGAACCGACGCCCACCGTGGAATTCTCCGGCGCCGTATTGGCAGACGGCGTGTATCAAGGTTCTGCCCAGGGCTACAAGAGCACCATCACCGTGGAGGTCACGGTGGAGCAGGGCGCTGTGACAGCCATCCAGGTGCTGGAGCAGAATGACACGCCGAATTACTACGCCTATGCAGCATCCATTCCAGACACGGTGGTGGAGAACCAGTCCCTGGAGGTAGACGCTGTGACCGGGGCCACCTACTCCTCGGCGGGCCTGCTGAATGCCATCGAGGACGCCCTGAGCGGGGCGGTTCTGGAAGGTGAGCTTCAGGTCAACGCCGCCATAGACGCGCTGCCTGCCAAGGGCGGCCGCGGAAAGCACTGATATATGGAGGGACCAACCATGAAACAGCGAATCGTTATGACCACACTGCTTGTCAGCCTGCTGTGCAGCCTGTGCGCCTGCGGAAGCGGGACACAGCCCAGTGCAGCCGCACCGGAGGCATCTGTCCAGGAGACCTTCGGAACTCCGGCAACACCGGCCCCCACGCCCACACCGGTGGAAGAGACTGCGCCCAGCGATCTGGAAGACTCTGCCCTGCCGGAGGACAGCGTAATGGAGGAACCTTCTGCGGAGCCGGATGTAATGTCGGTTTTCGACACCCAGTGGGATGAGCCCCCGGTGGCGGATATGTACGCGGAGGTAGCGGATAAATTCCTCCCGGGAGAATACACCGATCCTGAGACCGGGCTGACCATCCCCTATAACCTGTATGTGCCCGAAGGCGGCGACGCGGAGACCTATCCCATGGTGGTGTTCATCTCCGACTCCACCTCCGTGGGCCAGGACCTGTCCGCCCCTCTGACCCAGGGCTACGGCGGCATCATCTGGGCCACGGAGACCGAGCAGGCAAAGCATAAGAGCTTTGTACTGGTGCCGGAATACCCGGAGATCATCATTGACGACAACCACGGCGCCACTGTCACCGATTATGTGGCCGCCACAGCCAGAATGATCCGGGCCGTCGCAGAGGAGAACCGCGTGGACATGGACCGCATCTACGGCACAGGCCAGTCCATGGGCTGCATGACATTCCTCTATCTGGCCGCCAATGATCCGGACCTGCTGGCAGCGGAGCTGTTTGTCTCGGGCCAGTGGCAGATAGACGAACTGCCGGAGCTGGGGAGCCAGACCTTCTTCTACATTGCCGCCGGGGGAGATATGAAAGCCTCCCAGGGCCAGGCGGATGTGCTGGCAGACCTGAAGGCCAAAGGCATCCCCGTCAGCACATCCTACGAATGGGACGCAAATTGGTCCGATGCGGAGTATGAAGCCGTGCTCCGGCCCATGCTGGAGGAGGGGAACTCCATCCTCATCGGCCAGTTTGCCGCCGGGACGGTGACGGAGGCGAATCCCAGAGGCATTGAGCACATGTCCTCCTTTGACTGCGCCTATAAGATCGACGCTGTGCGGAACTGGCTGTTCCTACAGCACAAATGATCTAAGCTCGGACAGCAAGGGACCTGCCGCCGGCAGGTTCCTTTTTTATAAACTCTTTAAGAAACGGAAACATTCCCCGTAAGACGGTTGCAAACCCGGCGTCGATGGACTATAATCTCCTTAGACTACGAAGGAGAGAATTTGAAATGGAGACCTGCACAGTATTTCCCGGGACCAAACACTATCGGGAAGTCAGGCAGCTGTTCCTGTCTGCGTTTCCGCCGGAGGAGCGGCGGCCCTTTTTCAGCCTGTGGCTGTTGGGCGCCCTGCGGCCCCAGGTAGCGCTGCGGACCTATCGGGAGGCCGGCGCATTTTGCGGCTTTTCCCTGACTGTGAGCAGTGAAAAATACCTATATATCAGTTTTATCGCTGTGGCACCCGGGGTTCGGGACCGGGGCCATGGTTCTAAGATCCTGGCCGCGCTCCGGCGGGCCTATCCTCAAAAGGCCCTGCTGGTGGAGGTAGAGGCCCCGGACGAAGCCGCCGCCAACTGCGATCAGCGGCAAAAGCGCATTGCCTTCTACGAACGGAACGGCTTCATAGATCTTGACCGCACCATCACCGGACGGGGCGTCAGCTACCGGATCCTTTCCACAGACCCGGACTTTGACCGGGAGGCCTACCGGCAGCTTTTTTCCTACCTGTCCTTTGGCCTGCGGGCCCGGCTGCTGCAGCTACTGCCCGGCAGGCACGCGTAACAATACAAAAATACGGCACATCAGCATCCAAGCGCTGATGTGCCGTATTATTTTTCGCTTATTTCCTGCCGCGCAGCTTCTTCTCGATGAAGGTCCTGGCGTCCGCAAGGCC
>CABSAB010000051.1 GCA_902475515.1 uncultured Eubacteriales bacterium
CTTCACCATCACCCCCACGGCCACCACTTCGAAGAACGCTACCGGCATGGCCGTCTCCGGCTTCCTGGTGGAAGTGGAGAAGGTGACCGATGAAGAAATGGAGCAGTGGAAGCGGGACTATCCCGAAGCCTTTGCCCGACATATCGACCCGGATGCGGGCGTGTGCCTCAAGGGCTGGCTGCTAAGCGATAAGGAGGCGATCTGATGGGGAAGGCGTTTGTCATTGATGTTGCGAAGTGCTCCGGCTGCTACAACTGTCAGCTTGCGTGCAAGGATGAGCACGCGGAAAACGACTGGATGCCCTACGCAAAGCCCCAGCCCCTGACGGGGCAGTTCTGGTGCCGGGTGGAGGACCATGTGCAGGGAACCATCCCCAAGGTGCGTATCCACTATATCTCCCACCTGTGCAATCACTGCCGGAACGCGGACTGCATGAAATCCTGCGAATATGACGCCATCTACCGCCGGGAGGACGGGCTGGTGCTCATCGACCCGGCAAAGTGTACCGGCTGCGGAGCGTGCGTCAAGGCGTGCCCCTATGATGCCATCTATTTCAACGAGAAGGAGCACATTGCCCAGAAGTGCACAGGCTGTGCCCATCTTTTGGACCATGGAGCCACCCAGCCCCGCTGTGCCGAGGCCTGTCCCACGGACGCCATCGTGTTCGGGGAGGAGGAGGACCTCCAGGACCTGATCGAGGGGGCGACGGTCATGCAGCCCGAGACCGGCAGTGCCCCCCGGGTGTACTACCGGAACATTCCCGGCAAGTTCATTGCCGGAACAGTCTATGACCCGGTGGAAAAGGAGGTCATCATCGGGGCACGGTGCCTCCTGAACTCCGGCGGCAAGCGATGGGAGACCCGGACGGACGAGTACGGGGACTTCTGGTTCAATGATCTGCCGGTGGGGCTGTTCGACCTGAGCATTCAGGAAAAGGGGTACGAGGTGAAGCTCTTTGAGAAGATTCGGACCAGGGAGTGCGTGAATTTGGGGGATATTCCCCTGGAAAAGGAAAAAGCCTGATGCGGTGCATCAGGCTTTTTCCTTTTCAGAGTGGAGAGTTGAGAGATAAGAGATAAGAGTGAAGAGTGGAGAGTGAAGATGTGGTGTCCCTGCGGGACGAATTGGATTAGAGTGCGTAAAAGGGACGCAGCCAAACCTTCCCCAAAGGGGAAGGTTTGGCTGCGGTGCTCAAATGGGTGGTAGAAGCGCAAATTGACCAGTGGCACAAATCTGTGCCATTTTGCACTATATTCCAAGAAAATGTGATAGATTAAATGCCGAAATCATAGAAGAAGGAGTTTTAGCATGAAAGAGTTTACCATTGAAATCGAAACAGAATTGCTGGATAAGGTGCGTGTGATTGCGGCACGGGAAGGGCGTTCGCTGGAGGAACAGATATGCTTTTTCGTACGGCAGTATCTCAATGACCCGAAACGAAAAATGCTGCTGGGTTCCCTCCAGCAGCATACAAAAGAAAAAGCGTCCGACTGTGAATAGGCACCTCATCCCTCCCACAGGCATTTACTGAAATCCACCAACCCCTCCTCCGTCATGGGGACCCCCTCCATCTCAAGGAGCATCGCTGGGTATCCTTTCCGGCGGGGAGAAACGCGTCCGAAAAACCGCCGAAGCGGTTCACCACCCGGTGGCAGGGCACATCCTCGTAGGGACACCCGCTCATGGCGTAGCCCACCACCCGGGAAAGCCGGGGATTCCCCAGCAGCCGGGCGATCCCGCCATAGGTGGACACCATCCCCGCCGGAATCCTCCGGACAATGGCATAGACCTGTTCAAAGGTGTTATTCATAAAAACACCGTCTTTCTTCGTCATATAGAAACCGCCGCTCCAAGTCCAGAGCGGCGGTTTGGGTTTTTGCGCATTAAGAGAAGAACTTCTCGTGAATGGCCGCCAGGGCCTTATCCGTGTCGTCCTTATTGATGAGCACCGAGACCTTGATCTCACTGGTGGAGATCATCTTGATATTGATGTGAGCCTCGTACAGTGCCTCAAACATGGTGGCCGCCACGCCGGGGTTATCCACCATGCCGCCGCCTACCACGGAGACCTTCGCCACGTCCTGGTTGATGTCCACATGGTCGTAGCCCAGGGCTTCCTTGTTGTCCATGAGGATGCGGTAGGCCCGGTCCGCGCTGCTCTTGGCCACGGTGAAGCTGATGTCCTTGGAATCGCTGCGGCCGATGGACTGGAGAATGATGTCCACATTGATCTTCTCCTTGGCCAGGAGATTAAAGACCTTATAGGCCACGCCGGGCTGATCGTGCAGGCCCACCAGAGCCAGGCGGGCAATGTCCTTATCCGATGCGACGCCGCTGATATACGTTTTTTCCACTTTTTTGACTGCCTCCTTGACAATGGTTCCGGGCGCTCCAGTGAAGCTGGAGAGCACCTCTATGTTCATATTATACCGCTTTGCCATTTCCACAGACCGGTTGTGGAGCACCTGAGCTCCCAGGCTCGCCAGCTCCAGCATCTCGTCAAAGGTGATTTCCGAAATCTTGCGGGCGGCCTTGACCTTCCGCGGATCGGCGGTGTAAACGCCGTCCACATCGGTATAGATCTGGCAGAGGTCTGCTTTCAGGGCCACAGCCAGCGCCACCGCCGTGGTATCGGAGCCGCCCCGGCCCAGGGTGGTCTGGTCGCCGAATTTATTGATGCCCTGGAAGCCCGCCACCAGGACAATCCGGTGCTGGTCCAGCTCCTCCCGGATGCGGGTGCCGGAGACCTTTTTGATCCGGGCAGCGCCGTAGGCGGAGGTGGTCTCCAGCCCCACCTGCCATCCGGTGAGCGATACCACCGGACAGTTCAGCCGCTGAATGGCCATAGCCATCAGGGCGATGGACTGCTGCTCGCCCGTGGCCAGGAGCATATCCATCTCCCGGGCGGAGCCGTAGGGGTTGATCTCATAGGCCTTGGTAAGCAGCTCGTCGGTGGTGTCGCCCTGGGCGGACAGAACCACCACCACGTCGTTGCCCTTTTGATAAGTATTTGTAATGATCTCGGCAACATGTAAAATACGCTCGGCGTCCTTGACGGAGCTGCCGCCGAATTTTTGTACGATCAGTGCCATGGTATGCCTCCTAGTTGATTTATGAGAGAATCGGCAGACAGGAAAGGGCCCGGAAGTCCCGGAGCTTTTCGAAAAGCTCCGCCTGGGTCATGGGACCGGTGAGGATCCCTGTCTCATCCGGGAAGGCGGCGGACTTCAGAAGCGTCACATCGCCCAGCACCGTGCCGATGCGGACCTCACGCTCGTCGGTGCGGAGATACCAGCGCAGGGGAAGCTGGGTGAAATCTCCCACCACATCGTCCCCGCCGGGGGCCCAGTCCATGTTTTCCTTGCGCCGGGCGCTGTGGTTCACCGCATCGATGATGTCTGCGGAGACCGCCGAAGCGGTGGGGAGCTTGCCCGCGCCCCGGCCGTAGAACATCACGTCGCCAATGGCGTCGCCGCGGACCACGATGCCGTTAAACACGTCCTCCACGCCCGCCAGCTGATGATCGGCCTCCAGCAGGTGAGGGGCCACATAGGCCACTACCTTGCCGCTATCCTGCCGGAGGGCCCGGCCCAGAAGCTTGATCTTCATGCCGGCGGATTCCGCCATGGCCACATCCCGGTCTGTGACGCCAGTGATGCCCGTGGTGGGGACCTCCTTGGGATAGATGTGCCGCCCAAAGGTCAGCGAGGCCAGAATGCAGATCTTCCGGCAGGCGTCAAAGCCCTCCACGTCCGCCGTGGGGTCCGCCTCGGCGTAGCCCAGCGCCTGGGCCTGGGAAAGGGCTGTTTCAAAGGACAGTCCTTCCTTTATCATCTTAGTCAGAATATAGTTGGTTGTGCCATTTAAGATGCCGTAAATTTCTTCGATCTCATTGGCGGCCAGGCAGGAGGACAGGGGGCGGATGATGGGGATGCCGCCGCCCACAGAGGCCTCAAACAGATAGTTGACGCCCTTTTCCCGGGCCAGTGCGAAAAACTCGTCGCCGCACTCGGCCACGACTTCTTTATTGGACGTGACCACGTGCTTCCCCGCCCGGAGGGCCCGGAGGGTGTACTCCCTGGCGGCCTCCGCGCCGCCGATGCACTCGGCCACGACAGTGACCTCCGGATCGTTCTCGATTATGGAGAAATCCTGAACGACCAAATGGCCCCAGGGGCTGTCCGGATAGGCGTGCCGTCCCAGGATATACTTGACGGTGATCGGCTCGCCGGCCTTCTTCTCGATGGAGGCGGCGTTCTTGGAAAGGACCTCCGCCACGCCGGAGCCGACGGTGCCCAGACCTAAAATTGCAATGCTTGCCATGTTGTTTCTCCTCTCAGCCAGCCACGATCTCGGCCTTTAACACGCCGTCCAGGTTGCCCATGCGCTTTAGCAGGTCCTCCACGGAGCAGTGAAGCTCCGAGGTCTCGGCGGAGATGGTCAATATGGCACAGCCGTTGGTGGGAATATTTTGGTTGATGGTGAGTATATTTGCGCCGTTATAGGCAAAAATGGAAAGTATGCCCGATAAAACGCCGGTGCGGTCTTTCAATGTGAGCTGGAATGTTATGATGCGCCCGGACATAAGATTTTGAAAGGGCATCATGGCATCCCGATACTTATAAAAGGCGCTGCGGCTGATGCCGGTGAGCTTGGTGGCCTCGCCTACGGTGGAGGCCTCGCCGGTGTCCAGCATCCGCTTGGCCTCGGCCACCTTTAAAAAGACCTCCGGCAGAGCGGCGGCTTCTACAATATAGTATTTTGGATTTTTCTCCATGTTCTCGCCTCCGATTGTCCATGCTGGGAGTTCATTTGTTTGTCGCTCACATATCTTACCACGACAAGTGTCTTTTGACAACGGACAGTTTGTAACATATCTGCGCAAAATTTCCCGCATTTTTGGCGTATCTGCCAAAAGCGTACCATCTCCGCTGTATCCAGCGGAAAAACAGATGCCCGGAAAGGGGGAACTCCATGACGTCCCATCGGAAACAGCAGCTGAAGCTCGGCCTTTTGATCGGCGGCGGGGTCCTGGCGGCGGCGCTGCTTTTGCCGCTGACGCTGCCGGTGGTGCTGGGGGCCGGACTGGCCATCCTGCTCGATGGCACCATTGTAAAGCTCCAGACAAAGACAGGCCTGGGCCGCGGCATGGCGGCGGGGCTGACGGTGACGGGGACCCTGCTGGCGGCAGGCGGGGCGCTGTGGTTCCTGGGCCGCATGCTGCTCCATGAGGCAGTGGCCATTTCCGGGGCCCTGCCGGAGATCGCGGAGACCCTGTCGGGCTATGGCAAGGCTGCGGCGGAATTCATCTCCCGGCTGGGCGCCCGCCTGCCGGATGGCGTGGGCGACGCCCTGTCCGCCTGGGGCCAGGAGCTTATGAGCGGCAGCGGCACCCTGGCCCAAAAGCTCTATGAGGGGATATTCTCCCTGGTGAGCCGGTTCCTGGGGGCCCTGCCGGACAGCATCTTTTTCCTGATGACGCTGATCCTGTCGGCCTACTTCGCGGCGGGGGAGCTGCCCCGGCTCCGGGAGGTGGGGCGCCTCAAGCTGCCGGAGAGCGTTTCCCACTGGATGGGCACCGCCGGCGGAAGCGTCCGCCGGGCCCTGGGGGGCTGGTTCCGGGCCCAGCTGAAGCTCATGGGGGTGACGTTCCTGCTGCTGACGGTGGGACTATGCCTTTTGCGGGTGGATTCCCCGCTGCTGCTGGCGGTGCTGATCAGCGTGCTGGACGCCCTGCCGGTGTTCGGCACGGGTACGGTGCTGATCCCCTGGGCGGCGGTGTCCATCCTGTCCGGGAATATGGGCCTCGGCCTGGGGCTTTTGGGCCTGTACGGCGCGGCGGCCCTGACCCGAAACGTGCTGGAGCCCAAGGTGCTGGGGGCCACGCTGGGCCTAAGCCCGCTGCTGACCCTGGTGGCCATTTACGCGGGCTGGCGGATGTTTGGCTTGTGGGGGATGATCCTGCTTCCCATGGGGGCCATGGTGCTGGGCCAGCTGGTCGCCGCCACCCGGGGGCAGGGGGCCGTCCCGGCGGAAAAGCCCGCCGGACGGTATCAGGAATTCCGCTTTAAGAACGTTGAGTAAAACACCGGCCCCGGCCTTGCCGGCAGGATTTATTTTCTGCGGGAGGCCGGGGATTCTTTACAAGACAGCGCCGGGTGTGGTAAAATAGACCCCAGAAAACGACGATAAGACGGACCGTTTTGAACAAAAGGAGTGTTTGCCATGTCCATGGACGCATTGCAGGAGAAGATCCGCAAAAAGAAGAACCCCACGGTGGCCGGGCTGGACCCGACGCTGGACTATATCCCGAAGCATCTGATCGATGAGGCCTTTGCCAAGTATGGCCCCACGCTGCAGGGCGCGGCGGAGGCCTACCGGCTGTTCTCCCGGGGGCTCATTGACGCCCTGTGGGATGTGGTTCCCGCGGTGAAGCCCCAGAGCGCCTACTACGAGGTGCTGGGCAGTGCGGGCATCGCCGTTTTGGAGGAGATCGTGGCCTATGCCAAGGAGAAGGGCCTGTATGTGATCATGGACGCCAAGCGGGGAGACATCGGCTCCACCTGCGAGGCCTATGCCAAGGCATATCTGGGCGAGGTGGCCGTGGGAGACAATACCTTTGCGCCCTTTGACGCGGACAGCGTGACGGTCAACGGCTATCTGGGCACCGATGCGCTCAAGCCCTTTACGGCCCTGTGTAAGGAGCGGGACAAGTCCATCTTCCTGCTGGTGAAGACCTCCAACCCCAGCTCCCGGGAGCTTCAGGACCTGATCGCCGGAGACCGGGTGGTCCACACGGTGGTGGCCGACCTGGCGGTGCGGCTGACGGACAAGGAGCAGCTTCTTGGAAAAGCCGGATGGTCCGCCATCGGCGCTGTGGTGGGAGCCACCCATCCCCAGGACCTGAAAAACCTCCGGGAGAAATACCCCCAGATCTTCTTCCTGGTGCCCGGCTACGGCGCCCAGGGGGGAAAGGCCCAGGATGTGCAGTACGCTTTTGATAAATTTGGCCACGGGGCCATCGTCAACTCCTCCCGGGGCATCATGTGCGCCTGGAAGAAGACCGAAGACGGCACGGGCAGGGACTATCAGGCGGCCGCCCGGGCGGAGGCCATCCGGATGCGGGACGATATCCTGCGGTTCGTAGACATTCTCTAAGGAGGGGACGATCTTGCAGACAACAGGCGGATACACGGCGGTGGTCAGGGATATCCTCTGCGGAGAGACCTATGTGACCATGACGCTTTCCTGCCCGGAGGCGGCAAAAACCGCCCTGCCGGGACAGTTTTTACATATCCAATGCGGGGAGCTTACCCTGCGGCGGCCCATTTCCATCGGCGGCGTTGCGGGCGACCTGCTGATGGTGATCTTCGAGGTCAAGGGCAGGGGAACCAAGTGGCTCCGGGACCGGAAGGCCGGGGACAAGCTGAATGTGCTGGGCCCCCTGGGACACGGGTTCCCCAAGAATCCCGGCAAGGTATTGCTGGTGGGCGGCGGCGTGGGCGTCCCGCCCATGCACTTCGCGGCCCAGAAGCTCCCGTCCTGCGATGCGGTGCTGGCCTTCCGCTCGGCGGACCGGGCCATGCTGACGGAGGAATTTCAGCTCCACTGCGGGAATGTTCAGGTTATGAGCGACGACGGCTCCATCGGGGAAAAAGGCTTTGCGGCCCAAGGGGTCGCGGAGATGCTGAAAGCCGGCGGTTACGGGGCGGTGTTCGCCTGCGGGCCGAAGATCATGCTGAAAACCACCTATGAAGCGGCAAAAGCGGCGGGGGTCCCCTGCTATGTGTCCATGGAAGAACGCATGGGCTGCGGTGTGGGGGCCTGTTTGGGCTGCTCCGTGCCCGTCAGGGGGCCGGACGGCGGGCGGCAGATGAAGCGCGCCTGCGCCGACGGCCCGGTGTTCCGGGGAGAGGAGGTCCTTTGGGATGAATGACAAGCAGGTAAGCACCCAGGTAGAGCTGGCGGGGGTCACGCTGAAAAACCCCATCGTCCCCGCCTCGGGGACCTTTGGCTTCGGCCGGGAGTATGAGGGCTATTTTCCCCTGTCCCGGCTGGGGGGCATCTGCGTCAAGGGCCTCACCCTCCACCGCCGGGAGGGCAACCC
>CABSAB010000052.1 GCA_902475515.1 uncultured Eubacteriales bacterium
TTCCGGGGGGATGATCTTGCCGAAGTAGGACCCGCCGCCTTTTCCATGTCCGGGGAATAATTTTTGAAATGTTCACAGTTTTCTTCCGATTTTATGCAGACTTTTCCTGCCCCATCTGCTATAATAGCCCTGCTTCCCGGAAAATGCTTCCGGGGGCCACACTTGAAAGGATGTGTCTGAATCATGCTATGTCCCAACTGTGGTCGGGAGCTTTCCGACCTGGATACCATATGTCCTGCCTGCGGGACCCCCGCCGCTCCGGCGGCGCCCACGGAATCCCGCGGCCCGGCCCCCATCTTCTGGGGCTCTGCGGATGACCCCGGAAATCCCGACAACTGGCTCCCTGCCCAGGAGGCGGCGGAAGTCCAAGCGCCCGCGGCACCGGCCGCTTCCCCGGAGACGCCGAAAAAGCGCTCCTCCCTCCCCATTATTTTGACGGTCATCATCGGCCTTCTGGCGGTGGCGGTGGTATGTCTGACGGTCATGCTCACCACCCTGTCCTCCACGGGCAGCATGCCGAGCTTTGTGACCGCCATTTCCGATTGGTATGAGAACCTGCGCTATGACGACGACGCCGTGGCCGTGCAGATCACCGACCAAAACGGCGACACCCTCTCCGACATCTCCAACGCGGCCCTCAGCTACTACTATTGGGGCGAGTTCTATTATTATGTGCAGAACAACGGCATGCCCTTTGACGCCAGCGTATCTCTGGCCGATCAGGCCTATGACGATTCCCAGTCCTGGCAGGACTACTTCGTAGAAAACGCCTGCAATTCCCTGGTCCAGACCGAGGCCCTGAAGGCCATGGCCGAGGCCGACGGCTTCACCATGCCCGAGGCCTATCAGACGGAGTATGACAACACCATCTCTTCCATGGAAAACTACGCGGTCCAGACCGGCTTTACCAACGAGGACGGCACCGGCGATGTGCTGGCCTATATTCAGGATTCCTACGGCTCTGCCGCCACCATCGAGGATTTTCAGCAGTACCTGTATGACTCCTACTACGTCACCGCCTATTCCGACACCATCTACCAGGGGCTGACCTTCACCGACCAGGAGGTGGAGGACTACTTCGACCAAAACAGCGATATGTTCGCTGCCTACGGCCTGGAGAAGTCCGACACCCCGAACATCAACGTCCGCCACATCCTCATCGCCCCCGAGAAGGAGGACGGCGAGACCGAGGCCACCGATGACGCCTGGGACGACGCCAAGAAGGAAGCGGAAAAGATCTTGTCCGAGTGGAAATCCGGCGAGGCCACCGAGGAGAGCTTCGGCGCCCTGGCGGAGGAGCACTCCAGCGACGGCGGCTCCAACACCAACGGCGGCCTCTACGAGGACGTGTATCCCGGCCAGATGGTGACGGAGTTCAACGATTGGTGCTTTGACCAGAAACGGAAGCCCGGTGACACCGGCATCGTCAAGACCACCCACGGCTATCACATCATGTACTTCGTCTCCGCCACGGACAACTACTACTGGAAGGACATGGCGGAAAACGAGCTGCACTACACCCGGTATCAGGAAACCCTGACCTCCATCACCGAGCAGTATACCGCCGCCCCCACGGACAAGCTCCAGCTGCCTGTGCCCGACGCGGTAACGGCTCTGCAGACTGCCAACGCCGCAGGTGCGGCCGGCTAAAGCCGATACAAATTTAACAGCCCGAGAGCTATGCTCTCGGGCTGTTTTTTATCTGGTATGTTCAGTCTTTCATAGCCACCACGGCGTCAAATTCCGCATCCATCTCCGGCTGGGGCTTCCAGGTCAGCAGGCTCACAGCCACATTCACCAGGATCGCCAGCACAAAGGCCGGCAGCAGCTCGTAGATGTCCAGCAGTCCGCCCAGGGGCCGCACAGCGTACTTCCACACGAACACCATCACGCCGCCGGTGAGCATCCCCGCCAGGGCGCCCCACTTGTTGCTCTTCTTCCAGAACAGCGCCAGCAGCACCACCGGGCCGAAGGCCGCGCCGAAGCCCGCCCAGGCAAAGGACACGATGGTGAACACCGACCCCTCCTCCCGGGCCCAGATCACGCCGATGACGGCAATGAGGATCACCGTCAGCCGGGCGATCAGCATGGACGTCTTGTCCGAGAGCTTGATCCCCAGGGTGTCCCGTACCAGGTCCTGGGTCACGCTGGAGGACGCCGCCAGCAGCTGAGAATCCGCCGTGGACATGGTAGCCGCCAGGATGCCCGCCAGGATCACGCCTGCCACAACCGCGGCCAGGCCCCCATAGGTGGCGATCAGCTCCGAGATCTTAATGATGATCCGCTGGGAATCCGCCGCGGGGATCTCTGCCAGCGCGCCGCCGTGGATCATGGCGTTGCCCACAACGCCGATGACCACCGCAATGCCCATGGAGATGACCACCCAGACCGAGGCCACCCGGCGGGAGGTCCTGAGCTTCTTCACATCCTCAATGGCCATGAACCGCAGCAGGATATGGGGCATGCCAAAGTAGCCCAGGCCCCAGGCCAATGTGGAGACAATGGTGAGGCCTCCATAGCTGCCCGCAGTGCCGGCGGCGGCGTCATAGCCCTGGGTCAGGTTCAGATACCCGGGCATGGCCTGGGCATTTGCCACCACGGCATTCCAGCCCCCCGCGGTGTGGATGCCGAAGCCCACCACCACCACAAGGGCAATGGTCATCACCACAGACTGGATCAGGTCCGTGGTGGAGGCCGCCAAAAAGCCGCCCAGGGTCGTATACAGCACGATGACCACCGCAGAGATGACCATAGCTGTGAAGTAGTCTATCCCAAACAGGCTGGAGAACAGCGTCCCGCAGGCATTGAAGCCCGAGGCTGTATAGGGGATGAAGAACACAATAATCACCAGCGCCGCCACAATGGACAGCAGATGCTTACTGTCGTGATACCGCCGGGAGAAGAAATCCGGGATCGTCACCGCGCCGATGTGCTGGGAATAGCGGCGGATGCGCTTGGCCACAAACAGCCAGTTGAGATAGGTGCCCACTGCCAGGCCGATGGCCGTCCAGGTGGCCTCCGGCAGACCCGCCAGCAGCGCCACGCCGGGCAGGCCCATCAGTAAGTACGCGCTCATGTCCGAGGCCTCGGCGCTCATGGCCGTCACCAGGGGGCCGAGCTTTCTGCCGCCCAGATAGAAGTCGTCCGTGGACTTGTTCCGCTTGGAGCAGATCACGCCCACCGCAACCATGCCCGCCAGATAGACGAAAATAGTCGCCAGGATCAGAATATTTTTAGAATCCATATGTATTATCCCTTCCTTTCATCGTGGGCATTATTATACAGCAACATTTTATAGACTGCAACACAGAACGAAGTTTATACGGTTTTTATGAAAAATACCGCTGATATCTCAAATTCTATTGAAACATCAGCAGTATATAATTAGACTATAGTCCAGATATTATTTTGTAAGATTCTTGTTCTTTATTTTTTTAGGAACTCCAGCGTCCAGGAAAGCTGCTGGGTGGAATACTGGCTTAAGGAATAATTCCCTCCGCAGATGCACCAGTCATACATCAGCGCCCGCTCCTGGAGGGCATAGGTACGCACCATCTCGTTGACGGAGATATCCTCCCGCAGCTGTCCCGCCTGCTGGCCCCGGGCGCAGATCTTCCGCAGCAGCCGGAAGTAGTAGCGGCTCTGATCCATCAGGTGCTTTTCGCTGCTGGTCACCAGCTGGGTGGAAAGCAGCCTTGCAAGCAGCTCCAGGGAGACGGAGTTTTCGATCATGAAAAACAGTTCGTGGTTCAGATAGATCAGCGTATCGAAGCTATCCATATCCGCCGGCAGGGTCCTGGTCAATTCCTCGTATTTTTCGTCAAAGAGGGTGGAAAGGGAGCTTAAAAGCGCGTCCTTCCCGGCAAAATAGTGGTAAAAGGAGCCCTTGGAGGTGCCGGACCGCTCCACAATGTCGTCCACAGTGGTATCGTCGTAGCCGTTTTCATAAAAAAGCTCCCAGGCCGCCGAGACGATCCTGCTGCGGGTGTTGCGGGCATTTTTCCGTGCCATTCTCCGCACCTCCTTGTTTTTTCTCATTATATCCGTTTCGGCACAAAAACGCAAGCCGCGCCCGCCCCGCAGCGGTATTTCGCTTACGCCTCAGGCGCAAATTTCATGCAAAGGACCCTCCCCAACGGGGAGGGTCCTTTGCCCGGTCCGGGGAGTCCGACCCGAACCGGAAGATGAAAGAAAGAAGGTAAACCAGCATTTTGCCGGTGGAACGGGCACATTCACAGTTCCGCAAATATTTCTACACAAAACTTTCACATTTCATAGGCTGAGTGTACCACCTATCGGCACTTTTGTCAACAAACATCGGGAAAAATTGCAGTTTTATAGCAGATTGCACAAATTCCTGTCCAATTTTTTCACATCTGCTTCAGCCGCCGGATGGCGGTCCGTTGCAATCACGCGGATTGTGTGGTAAAATCAGGGCAAATGGATTTCCGGGGAGGCGTCAATATGGAAACGGTCCGATCATCCCGCATCTCCGGCCTGGACTGCTGCAAGGCCCTGGCCCTGTACCTGGTGGTGCTGTACCACCTGACCTTCCGAAACGCGCCGGACATTTTCTCCGGCAGGTTTCTCCCGCTTTTGGAATATGCCCTGGGCACGCTCATGAGCTGCTGTGTCCCGCTGCTGTTTCTGGTCAGCGGCGCTCTGGCGGTTTCCCGTCCCGTAGACCTCCACAAGACCCTGTGCCGTTCCGGACGGGTGCTGCTGCTGACGGTATTTTGGGCGTTGGCCTCGCTGCTCATTGTGCTGCTCCTGCGGCGGGAGTCCATGACGCCGGGGGCGTTCTTCTATACGGCCTCGCAGCTGGAGGTGGGATATATCCAGCACCTTTGGTACATGCCCACGTTCCTGTTCCTGTGCCTGATCACGCCGCTGATGCAGAGCCTGCGGCAGCATGCCCGGAGCGTCTACCGTTACGGCCTGGGGCTATTATTCCTGTTCACGTTCGGGAACCTGCTGCTTTCCGACTGCGAATATCTCCTGCGGTATCTCACCGGCCATCTGGGCCACACTGGAAACCGGCAGTTCTTCTGGTTCACCAACTTCTTTGTGTATCACTACTGGTACTGCCCCGTCTACTATGGTATCGGCGCGTTTCTTGTAGAACACCGGGCCGAGCTTCGCCGGTACCGCAAATGGGCCCTGGCGGCGATTCCCCTCTGCGGTGTCTGCCTCACCGTCTTTGCCCTGGCCCGGTGCCATGTGCGGGGAGACGTCTTTGATCCGGTGTTTAATAACTACGGCAATGTGTTCACGCTGATTTTGACCCTCTGTGTGGTGGTGCTCCTGATCAATGTGGAACCCGCTCCCCGGGTCCGGCGCTGGATGAAGTCCCTTTCCGATTGTTCACTGGGGATCTATCTGATCCACTGGCTGATCATCGAGGCGCTGCTGGACTATCTTCCGGCCCTGACAAACACCAACCGCTATGCGCCCCTCACGGCCTTTGTGGTCATGCTCCTCAGCTGGGGGCTGACCTGGTGTCTGTCCAAGATCCCGCTGGTTCGAACCCTGCTGTCGGTCTCCCCGGTCCGGAAGACCTCCGCAAAAACAACATAAAAACTGTGCGGCGATGCAACCCTCTGCATCGCCGCACAGCTTCTTTTTTAGTCTTCCTTGGTCTCTTCCATGGGGTTAACCACATCGTCCATGGGATTGAAGCTATCCGCTTCCTGTGCCGCCTCCACAGTCTCTGTGGGGGCTTTCTTCTTTTTGCCGAGGTTCTGGAAGAACAGCTTGATCTTCCGCCGGAAAATGGCCAGGGCCGCACCGCCGGCGATGAACAATCCCGCCACCATGGACACCACATAGCTCACCGTGCCGGGGTCCAGATACGCCAGAGCCGGACCGCTCAGCAACAGCATGGCAAAGAAGCCGTAATAGCACCGAGCCAGGATCTTGTTTGCGATTTTCATAGATAATTCCTCCTACTGATTGGCCCGCCGGGCCTTGATGGTTTCGATCCGCCGCACCAGATACCGTCCGGCGGCCTCGGCCCCGTGGCCGAGATTGTAAATTTCTTTTTCTTTGACGCTTTTGATGATCTCCCGGAACTCCTCGGGGTTCTCCAGGAGCTTCCCTGCCACTTCCCCGGCCCGGTCCAGCTCGGTAAGCTCCAGCTCACCGCCCAGCTGGGCCCGGATGCGGATGTCAAAGGGCTCCACCGGAATCTCCTTGTACTGGGGATTCATGACCTTCATGGGGGTGTTGATATACAGCACCGGTTTCAAGGTGGACAGGGCAAACTCATAGCCCACGTTGGACCAGTCCGTTACCAAAAGGTCCGCATTATACACCGTGTCTGTGGAGGAGAAATCCGTCTGGATCTCAAAATCCTCGCCGATCCGGTCCCGATACCGGACCATCAGTCCCTCGATCTTCTCCCCGTACAGCCGCACATATTGGGGATGGGGCCGGACGATGATCCGGCAGTTCAGCCTCGAAAACTCCTCGATGAGCTTGTCCAGACAGGAATCCATGATATTGTCCGTCTGCCAGGATGGCCCGATGAGGATGGTCTTCTTTCTGTTTTCGGTCTTCTCTTTTTTCTCCCAGGCCTCGGTCATCTCGTCCAGAAGGCCGTAGCCCACCTGCACCAGCCGCCGGGGCTTCAGGTGATAGACCTCCTCGGCCGCCCGGGCCTCCTCCATCTGGTGGGGGCCCACGCAGAACAGCGTGTCAAAATGGTCCAGGGCGTGGGGCCGCAGGGTCATGTTGTCGCTGGAGACGCCGTGGTCCGTGTAGATGTATTCGATGTCCTTGCGCACCAGGCTCCGCTTGATGTGGTAGGTCTCCAGATCCGGCATGGTCATAACGATCATGTCCGCGTCCAGCTTCATCATCAATGTGATGAGCTTCATATCGCCGATATAGTAGCCCACGATCCGGGGCTCGCCCATAGTGAAGACGGGGTCCTCCGGGTCCGAAGTCACATAGTGGATGGTCACATCCGAATGGGCAAGGACGTATTCGATCATGCCCTTAAAATACTTATAAAAGCCGCCGCCCTCGCTGTAGAACACCAGGGTCTTGGGTTCCTTCCCCTGGAGGAACCGCTGGTAGTCCTCCTTCTCCTTTTTCTTATAGGGCTCCAGCTTTTTCTTCTGGGCGGCCTCCCGCTCCTTGAGGACGGAAAGCTCCTGCTTGCTCTCCTCCAGGGCCTCGTAGTCGATATATTTGGAGGGCTTATAGAGGAAGTTCATGAGATAAAGATTCAACAGGGCAAAGATGTTGCTGGCGATCCAGTACACACCCACGCCCGCAGGCACCAGGAACGTAAAGTAGGTGGAAAAGGCCACCGTGAACAGCGCCACACCCCAGCGGCCCAGGAAGCTCTGCTCCTTCTGGAGCACATTGTCCCGGTTCTGGGCCCAGCAGAGGAGGAACGTGGAAAGGCAGGACAGAAGCGGTACAAGCCCCAAAAGGTCCAGGTTGATGAGCTTCGGCACCGCCGCCAGGTTGATGCCCAAAAACCACATATCTACGCTTTTGGCCTGCTCGATGATCCCGGCGATATCCACCCCGGGGAGCTGATCCGCAAGGCCCATGAACGCGTCGAAGTAGGCGGGGTCCCGCATGGCCTCCATGACCTTCAGCTGGGCGCCGCTTCCAAGCTCCAGCACGCCCCGCATGGAGGCGGTGGCGTCCACAAAGACCTTGCACACATCCGGGTCCACCCGCAAAAGATGCTGCATGGGGTTGTAGATCACGTTGATGAGGCCCAGCACCAGAATGATCTGAATGATCATCGGCACCATGCCCAGCATGGGACTGTATTTTTCCCGCTTATAAAGCTCCATGGTCCCGTCGGTGATGGCGTCCTTGTCGCCAA
>CABSAB010000053.1 GCA_902475515.1 uncultured Eubacteriales bacterium
GTCCCACCACCTGCTCCTCCAGCCGCAGCTCCGGGGTTCGGAGATGCCGCCGGATCAGACTGGTATTGGTCCGGACCGTCTCCGTAAAGGCGTCCTTGGCCCCCTTGACGGTATTCTCCACCTCTGGCGGAGAAATGGAGCGCTTTTCGCCGGTCTTGACCTCAAAGGCTACGGCATCGCCCTCGGAAAACAGCACCACGCAGAAGCCGTTCACGAGCTTCGATGCTGCCGTGTCCAGGTCCTCCACCCGGCTGGCCACGGCGTTATAGATCACCGCCTCCATGGCCGCCTTTCCGTCCACCGTGCCGTCGAGCCGCATCAGGGGTTTGACGATAAAATCCGAAATATCCCCGCTGGACACCAAGCCATCGACGGAATATAAATAGACGGTCTGATGGGCCGCGCCCACCGCGAGCTGCCGGGTGTCAAAATCTCCGGCGCCGGAAAAGATCTCAATGAGATTCTCGTGATTCAGCGGCCCGGGATACTTGGGCTGGGGCCGGGGATGGGGTCTGCTTTCCATTGGTATTCACCTCATGGAAATCATGCCCAATGGCGGAAGAATTTATGCACCGGAGCCGCAGTCCCCTTGACCCCGCCGGGCAATAACCCCATTTTCCGCTTGACAAGCTGTGGGTCCTCTGGTAAACTGTTTATAGTTAGTCATAGCTAACCCTCAGGGTTGGCTATTGTTTCGCCCAGAAGTTAGTTATATCTAACCCACAAGAAAGGAACTCCTATGAGCGTCGTTATTATCGGCGGCAACGAATGTATGGTCTGCCGCTATCAAGAGATCTGTAAACGCCACGGCTACCAGGCCAAGGTATTTGCCAAGGAGCACGGCCCCATGAAGAAAAAGATCGGCTCCCCGGACCTGATGATCCTGTTCACAAACACCGTCTCCCACAAGATGGTTATTTGTGCCACCCAGGAGGCCAAGCGCCGCCAGGTGCCTGTGGTGCGGCTGCATTCTTCCAGCGCCTCAGCCCTTCAGCAGGCGCTGGCGGACCACACCCCCGGCTAAGAAAAGTTTTGATTTTGATGCCTCACTTCTTCTTTTGAGGATTGGACCCGGCGGCTTTTTCCCGTATGATGGAGAAAAACACATATTGGAGGAATCATGATGCTGCACAACGAGACCATCGACACCATCCTCGCCCGGGAGAGCTGCCTGGATTTCACCGGAGAGCCTGTCTCTGACGAGATCATCGAGACCCTGCTCACCGCGGGGCGCTACGCCCCCACCTCCGGCGGCCGCCAGCCCTGGCATTTTACCGCCGTCACCGATCCCAAGATCCTGGACGACATCTCCTACCTGGTGTACGGAAACTTTTTGGAGATGATGGAGACCATCAAGAAAGAGAGCGAGAAGGGCGGCGTCAAGAAAACGCCCTTCTCCGGCTACGACGAAAACCCCACCCCCGCCTCGGTGCGCTACAACGCGCCGCTGATCATCATTGTCTCCGGCAGTCCCAAACTGTCCAGCGTCTATCACACCGACTGCTGCCTAGCCACCCAGAATATGTACATCGCCGCCCAGTCCCTGGGCCTCTCCTCCCTGTGGTGGGGTGCATTGGAGCGCGGTGGCTTCCACAGCGAAAAGTGCGCGGAGCTGAAAAAGCTCCTGATCCCAGAGGGCTATGAGGTGGTGTCCGCGTCACTGTTCGGCTATCCCACCCCCGGGGCCACCCGGCAGCCCGGCCGCGTGGTGGGCTTCCAGCGGGGCGCGGGAGGCGTTTCGCAATTTTAAAACAGACAGGCTGCCCGCGATATCCAAGCAGAACGGATATCTCGGGCAGCCTTTTAACCATAACCATCAATGCCAGTATAACATTCTTTTTTAGAAAAATCAACTACTTAAACACATTGTCAACCACATAAATACCTTCATTGGGTACACTACCCGTGAAAGGATGTTTTGATATGGTTGATTTCGGAAAGCGCCTGCGGGCCCTTCGCCTGCGGGACAACCTGACCCAGAAGCAGCTGGCGGCTCGGATCGGCCTGACCAAATCCGTGATCTCCGCTTATGAGACCGGTCTGCGGCTGCCATCCTATGATGTGCTGCTGCAATTTTCACGCATTTTCAAGGTCTCCACCGACCACCTGCTGGGGGCAACTCCCAGCGGCAGCGCCACTCTGGACCTCTCCCAGTTGACCCCGGCCCAGCGGGAAGCACTCCGGCAGCTGGTGGCGGCCATGCAATAGCGGTGATGCCCGCCGAAGGCTCGACGCCCGCGGCGGGCATTATTTATGCTTGCAGATATTCCCGGACCTGGTTAAAATACTTTTCTCCATCCTGCCGGCCCTGGGCATAGCCGGCCTTCAGCTTCTCCACATCCCGCTCCAGCTTGCCGATGGGAAGCTCCGTTTTCGGCTGGATGACCAGGACCCGGCCCTCCCGCTCCAGCCGGGCCAGCTCCTCCCGCTCGGCGGCGTAGATGTCCGCCTCGTTCCGGATGTTTTCAAGCAGCTTGGGATACGCCCGGTAAAGCCGCCGGGCCAGATGTAAAATTGCCGGCTTTGGCGGACTTTTCCGGTAGCCGATGCCCCGGGTCAGTACCACCACCACCCGGTCATACTCCGGGTGCTCCCGCAGGAAGCCCAGAGGTAGATGAAGGCCCGTGCCGCCGTCCAGATAAAATTCTCCGCCGATCTTCACCTTTCGGCAGAAAAAGGGCATGGAGGAGGACGCCGCCACGGCCGTGAGAATGTCCTCAGTCTCGTCCCGGTCTATGTATTCCTGCTCTCCCGTGCGGCAGTTCACCGCCACGGCGTAGAATTTCATCCCGCTGTGACAGAAGGTCTCCCCGTCAAAGGGATACCGGTCCTGGACCTCCCGGAGGATAAAATCGAACCCCACCAGATTGTGCTCCCGGCGGAGGGCCTGCACCCCCACATAGCGGGGGTCCATGCCATAGGTCAGGACGATATCCCGGCTGCGGCCCGGCTGCTTTGCCACATAGCCCAGGCCATTGAGGCTCCCGGCGGAGACCCCCACCACGCAGTCGGGGTACACATCATGCTCCATAAACACATCCAAAACCCCAGAGGTATAAATGCCCCGATAGGAGCCGCCCTCCAGCAGCATCACGCTTTTCATGCTCTGCCCTCCATGGAATCAATATTGTCTATATATATTATGATACTCCATTTCGGCACCGGCTGTCAACGGGGCTGCAAAGGTCACATATGGTAGGCTCCGCCCCGTTTTACACGTTGATTTCTCTGGGGCTTTTCCCTATAATTAAGCTATCGAATTATATCCCATACTATATATTTAAGGAGTGTTTCCTATGCTAAGCCGCTACGCGAATCTTCTCTCCCCCTTCCAGGTGGGGAATGTGGTGTTCCGGAACCGTATGTTCACGGCCCCCATGGGGCTCCATGCCCTCCAGGGCGGCGAGCTGTATCCCACCGAGGCCATCATCACCCATTATGCCAACAAGGCCAAGGGCGGCGCTGCCGTGGTGACCTGCTCCGGCACCGGGGCGTATCCCGTTACCCCGGATCAGGACCACATGGCCTATGACCTGTACATCGGTCATTCCCAGCACTATTTAGCCCAGCTGGCGGACGCCATCCACTTCTACGGGGCCAAGGCCTCCATGGAGATCCAGGCGGCCACCAGGGAGGCGGGCTATTACGTCTCCGGCGGGCTGATGGTCCCCGGCCCCGGCATGGTCCCCGGTCAGCCCACCAAAGAACTGACGAAAGAGATGCTGGAGGACATCAAGCAGAATCTGAAGGATCAGGTGAAGATCTTAAAGCGCATCGGCTTTGACATGTGCATGCTCCACATGGCCTACGACATGGGTTTGTTCGGCGGCTTTTTGAGCCTGAAAACCAACCAGCGCACCGATGAATACGGCCCCCAGAGCCTGGAAAACCGCCTGCGTTTCCTCAACGAATGCTGCGACGCCATCCATGAAGCTGCGGGAAAGGACTTCCTCATTGAGCTCCGCATGAGCGGCGAGCTGCCCGAGGGGGCGGGCTTCACCATCGACGACGCCTGCGAAATGGCGAAAATCGTGGAGGGCCACGCGGACATCCTCCACGTCCACGCTGGCACCGGCTGGCAGGCCCACTGTATGAGCTTTGAGCCGGACACCCCCAACCTCTGGATGGCCCAGAAAATCAAGGAGAGCGGCGCCAAGATCCCCGTGCTCACCATCGGCGGTTATCAGGACTTGGACGAGATGGAAGCGGCCATTGCAGAGGGCAAGGCGGACCTCATTTCCATGGCCCGTGGCTGGCTGGCGGACCCGAATCTGGGCACCAAGGCCTACGAGGGTCGCGGCGAGGACGTGGTCCCCTGCGTGAAATGTATGCGCTGCCACGATTCCGCCTGTATCGACGGCATCACCTTTGTATGTACCGTGAACCCCGTCATGGGCATCGAGCACAAGCTGGAGCAAATCGATAAACCTGCTGCACATTCCAAAAAGGTCGCCGTCATCGGCGGCGGTCCCGCGGGTATGCAGGCGGCTATCACCTGCGCGGAGCGCGGCCACACCGTTACGCTGTTTGAGGAAAAGGAAACCCTGGGCGGTCAGCTGAATTTTGCGGACTATGCGGAGTTTAAGCACTCCCTGGCCAAGTACAAGGACTGGCTCATCTATCAGCTGCAAAAATCCTCTGTGGATGTAGCCCTGGGCGTGAAAGCCACCCGGGAGATGCTGGTTCAGGGGAACTACGACGTGGTCATTGCCGCCCTGGGCGCCACGCCGCTGATCCTCCCCATCCCCGGAGCGGATTCGGCCATTCCCGCCTGCGACGTCTACGGCCACGAGGATGCTCTGGGCAAAAACGTGGTAGTCATCGGTGGCGGCCAGGTGGGCTGCGAGACGGCGCTGCATCTGGTGCAAAAGGGTCACGATGTGACCGTGCTGGAGATGCAGGAGAAGGTTCTCATGGACGCTTCCGCCTCCTATAAGAACCGCCTCACCCGGAACATGGGCTATCACGAAAATCTCAAGACGGTCACCGGCGGCCGCTGCACGGCGATCTCTGAAACCGGCGTTTCCTATGTGGCTGCCGACGGGACCGAGCAGGTGCTCCCCGCCGATTCTGTGGTCATGGCGGCGGGCATGCGGCCCCGCCAGGCGGACGCCACGGCCCTGTACGATCCCGCCTACCGGCTCTACACCGTGGGGGACTGCGACAGGGCCGCAAATGTGCAAAAGGCTATCCGCGCCGCATTTTCCGCGGCTATCTCCATCTGAGCAAAAAGCGGGCTGTCCCGGGCCATCCCCGGGGCAGCCCGTTGATTTTTATTGCGATTCCCCCGCATTTATGATACATTTTAAGGTGAAAGGAGGGGCTTTTCATGCCTACCACCTATGCACACTACCGGTTTGGCTGTGATGTTCTCGGACAGCTGCCCGCCGAAGCCCGGGCCTTGATCGAAAAGAACCGGGAACTCTTTGACTTCGGCGTTCATGGACCGGACCTGCTGTTTTACTACATGCCCCTGAAAAAAAACCATGTGAATCAGATGGGCTACCGGAGCCACGAGCGCACCGGGCGGGACTTTTTCACCCAGGCGGCGGAGGCCGTGAACGCCGCAAAGGACCGGGACGCGGCCCTTGCCTATCTGTACGGCGTGCTGTGCCACTTTACCCTGGACCGGGAATGCCACCCCTATGTGGGAAGAAAGGAACAGACCGGCGTTTCCCACTCGGCCATCGAGGCGTCCTTTGACCGGTATTTGATGGAGAAGGACGGCCTGGACCCCGTCACCCACAAGGTCACATCACATCTGCACCCCACCCCCGCTTCCGCCCGGGTCATCGCCCCGTTTTATGCGCCCATTCAAAAGGAGGAGGTCTATCAGGCCCAGCGCTCCATGCGCTTTTACCTGAACCTGCTGGTGGCATCGGGAGCCAAGCGGAAACTGCTGCTGTCCGGCATGAATCTGGCGGGCAAGGCCTCCATGGAGGATATGTTTGTGCCCCTCCATCAAAATCTTGCCTGTGCGGACAGCGACGAGATTTTGTTTGCCCACTATCAGAGCGCGCTGGGGCTGTATCAGTCGCTGTTTGCGGAGCTGAATGCGCTGCTGGAAGGGGACCCCGATGCTTTGGGCTGCGGCTTTGACCATACCTTTGGAGAAGTATGATATGAACCATCCTAACGAAACGATCATGCGGGAACTGATCCAAGACCAGTGGACGAAAGATTCGATTTTTGCCGCTGTGGTTGATCCGGAGGGGAATATCGTAGCCAAAGGCCACACCACCGTCGGCCCTGACCACGACCCCACTGCACATGCGGAAATAGGCGCCATTCGCGCGGCCTGCAAAAAGCTGGACTGCTGCGAATTTCCCCCAGGCTATTGGCTTTATACCACCTTTGAGCCTTGCCCCATGTGCGCTTCCGCCATTATTTGGGCAAAACTGGACGGCGTTGTTTATGCCAATAACCCCACCTATCGCGGACATGAGCAGAACTGGTCCTTTTTTTCCTGCCGGGATGTTTTGGAGGCTGGCAGCTATATTCACCCGGTGAAATTAGTGGAAAATTTTTTGATTGAGGAAATTAAGGCGTATTTTCTTTGATTCGTCGATATAGGAGCGGATTGCCACGTCGCTTCGCTCCTCGCAATGACACATAAAAAGAGGAGGCAGAACACAATGGGAAGTTTTAAGCTGACCAAGCGCGAAAAATCCTGGATATTATATGATGTGGGCAACTCCGCCTTCACCATGCTGGTATCCACCCTGATCCCGATTTATTTCAATGCCCTGGCGGATTCCGCCGGGATCTCCGACACCAACTATCTGGCCTACTGGGGCTATGCCGGGTCCATTGCCACACTTTTGGTGGCCATCATCGGCCCGGTGTTCGGCACCCTGGCGGACCGGAGGAATTTCAAGAAGCCCATCTTTATCGTGGCCCTGGCCCTGGGGGCCGCGGCCTGCGCGCTGATGGGCTTTGCCTGGAGCTGGCTGGCCTTCCTGGTGATCTTCGTACTGGCCAAGGTGTGCTACTCCTCCTCCCTGGTGTTCTACGACGCCATGCTGCCGGAAACCACCACCGAGGAACGGATGGACACTGTCTCCTCCCAGGGCTACGCCTTTGGGTACATCGGCTCCTGCATCCCCTTTATCGCGTGCCTGGTGATCGTTCTGTTTGCGGACAAGCTGGGCCTCACCCAGGGGACCGCCATGTGCATCGCTTTCATACTCACTGCCGCCTGGTGGGTGCTGCTATCTATTCCGCTGCTGAAAACCTATCATCAGGACAAGTACATCGAGGCCCAGGGAAATCCCCTGGGGCAGACCTTCTCCCGGCTGTGGCAGACCTTTAAGAACATCCGGCAGGAGAAGCACATCTTCCTGTTTCTGCTGGCCTTTTTCTTCTTCATCGACGGGGTCTACACCATCATCGACATGGCCGTGGCCTACGGAACGGCTGTGGGGCTGGACACGGAGGGGCTGCTGCTGGCTTTGCTTCTGACCCAGTTTGTGGCGTTCCCCTGCTCCATTATCTTCGGCCGTCTGGCCGCCAAATATGATTCCGGCATGCTGATCAAGGTCTGCATCGCGGCCTACACCTGCATCACCATCTTCGCCATTTTCCTGGCCCATCAGTGGCAGTTCTGGGTGCTGGCGGTGTGCGTTGGCATGTTCCAGGGGGGCGTCCAGGCCCTGAGCCGGTCCTACTTCGGCAAGATCATCCCCCCGGAAAAATCCGGCGAGTATTTCGGCCTGTATGACATCTGCGGCAAGGGCGCAAGCTTTATGGGCACCACCCTCATTGCCGTGGTCACCCAGGCAAGCCACAGCGAGAGCATCGGCGCTATTATAGCAGATGGGGCAGG